>JBFKTM010000041.1:0-11157 GCA_041636295.1 Oleiphilaceae bacterium | reverse complement strand
GCCAGCCACGGTGCTCTATGGTGTTGGCTTAGAGGTGACGACAGGGGAGCGTTAATTCACCTGGAAAGAGAACTAGCGGGAACACTTTATCCGGCCTTTAGCCTTGAAGACGTGGTTGATGCGTTTAAATATAAAGAGGGGCGTGATTTAACCGGGTATGTTGATGGAACCGAAAATCCCCAAGCAGAAGACGCCATAGCCTGTGGTTTGGTGTCGGGATTTGGAGAAGGGTTTGATGGCAGTAGTTTTGCTGCCGTTCAGCAGTGGATCCATGATCTTGACCGATTTGATGAGATGCCTCAAAGCGATCAGGACAATGCAATAGGGCGGCGTAAGAGTGATAATGAAGAACTCGAAGATGCACCTAACTCGGCACATGTTAAACGTACAGCGCAAGAGAGTTTTGACCCTGAAGCTTTCTTGGTAAGGCGTTCGATGCCTTGGGCCAATGAGGTCAATGAGGGGCTTAATTTTGTGGCATTTGGTGAGTCATTTGATGCTTTCGAAGCACAACTGTTAAGAATGACTGGGCACGAAGATGAAATAGTCGACGCGCTATTTAAATTTACCCGACCTATCACAGGAGCCTATTTCTGGTGTCCACCAATGAAAGAGGGGAAGCTCGATCTAACCATTCTCAAGCTGTATGAGTGATCAAGTTTGTGATTATAGGTCCTGCGGTCATGCCGCAGGATGGCATCGGGCTTCGCTTCTCGTGGCTACTTATATAAGGTTGACTGGTTTCGACCGTTTTCTTTTGATCGATAGAGCGCCTGATCTGTTTTTTCTAACCACTCTTTATAGCTCTCTTGATCTTTTGAGGCTTCGCAAATGCCTAGGCTGATGGTGAAATTAATCTTAATGTTGTCATGAACAACCGTAGCGGCCTCAATTTCCTTTCTTAGCCTTTCACAGAAAATCATCGCATTTTCCGCATCAGTGTGGCCTAGAATAACGCCAAACTCTTCACCGCCGTAACGGCCCGCGATATCCGTTTTTCTGAGGTTGTTTCTCAGTAGGTTGGATACCACCCTGATAACCTCATCACCCGCTTGGTGTCCGTAAGTGTCATTCACCTTTTTGAAATGGTCAATATCAAACATCACCAAGGTTGAGCTGGTGTCATATCTCTGCAGTCGGCTATATTCATTCTGCAGACACTCTTCCCAGTAGCCCCGGTTGTTCAGACGAGTCAGCCTATCGGTACGACTTAATGCTTCAAGTTCTTTGTTGGCACTCTCTAAGGCCTTCTTATTGGTAGCAATGTCGGTTACATCGTAAACAATAACGCAAATATGTTTTACGATACCGTCAGCTGATACTAACGGGCTGATGCTAACATTCTGGTACATGAACTCTTCTGTCCCGGTAATTGGACGATAATTCTTGAATTTGAAGAGGTAAGGGCGTAGTTCCCAGGTGATAAAAGCGCGATTTTTGAGTAGAAAGACGGATTCCGCCTTCTGAGCAAACCAGTCTTTAGGTAAGTCTTCAAAAATATCAAAAAGTGCCTGGTCTTTGACTACAACGGGATTCATGCCGCTGTGGTTTTCCATGAAGCTATTCCATACTTGAATCTTAAACTCGCGGTCAAGAACAATCAGACCTACATCAATCGTCTGTAACATGTCCATTAACCAATGGAATTCTTTAATGTCTAGAGTATCTTTTGCCATAACTAAGTATTCAATCCATCAGATAAGAGAGTCTGTGATTCAGGCTGTCGATAGAGTCTTCTGTGAACAGTAGAAGCAGGTCACAGGTTATATCAAAATTCTCTATCTCATAGGTGATCTCAATGGCCAGCGTCTGTTTCCATCGGGTTTCATTCGCTTTAACTAAGTCACTGACTTTTACATGCTGACCCAACACCATGGGGTGCCCCTGACTAAAGGCGATATCGAGTTGTCCTGCTATACCGCTGGTGCAGGCGCCGATGAGAATACTGGCGATGTCCATCATCAGCTCCAGCTCCGCTAGATCGTTTAATTCGCCGGTATATTTTAATAATTTAGCCATGTCGGCGTAACTGGAGTCACTGAACACCAGAAGGGCTTCACCAGCAATACCAGAGCCTATAAAACCCTGGCATACTGCAGAATAGGTGTTTCCTTGCTCTGCAAGTGACAGAGCCATCTTAAGTTCACTGACTTCTAAAAGATTGACGTTTGGAATGGGGAGTTTAACGAATACATTGAGCAACCTGGCCAAAAGATCTGCTGCCTGCCCCATGGCGACGTTTGATATCTCCTGAATAACGTCACGGTATTGAATAGAGCCTGCTGCCGCTAACTCTTTCTCGGTTCGGCCAGTAGGTGGTGTTGGTTTATCTGCTTGCTCGGGTTCTGTCGCTGGGGCTACCGCAGCTGGCGAATATAATCCGAATTGTTCAAGTATGGCGGCGAGATCTTCTTGGCCTATTGGCTTTTTGATGAACTCCAGAGCACCTAGCGCTTTGACTCTTTGATGTGCTTCGGGTTGTATATCACCTGATACAACAATGACCATTGTGTTCAAATCATTTTTGATGATGGCTTCCAGTGTTTCATAGCCATCCATAACCGGCATATTGAGGTCAAGGAACATGATGTCTCCGTTGCCCTCTTTGATTTGCTCAATAGCCTCTTCACCGTTGGCTGCGTAACTGATTGCTATGTCCCAGTCCCCAGGTAGGGAGCGGGCCATCTGTTTTCTGGCAACGCTAGAGTCGTCACAAATTAAGACGGGTGTTGTCATTGTAGGTATTGTGCTCTTTCTGAGTAATATTTTAGACAAATTGGTGACGTTTAAACCGTGGGCTACAAAACGTCCGAAATGTTGTCGATTTATTATGAGTAGTTGCTAGTAAGTAAAGATCAATAACGCTCTGACAGCAAGTATTATGCTGATGTTATGAATAGTCTAGCGTGATAAATGTTCTAAGTTTAAGGCAGTCTAGATCGACTGCCTTGCCGCAAAAAGGAGCCAATAGGATTATCGTTTAGCTTCTCGTCGTGCTGCTGAGGTGGTGAATTCGTTTCGCTTGAATTCCGGTTTGAAATTGATTGGACCGTGCTTATTCACTCCGTCTGCATAGTAACGTTCTGACTTTAAGTCATAGGTTAATTCTAATGCTGTCCAGATAACGGGTACCTGATAATAGTTGACCGTATGCGCTTCAGACACTCGCCATAGTTTACCATTCTCGTCAAAGTCTTCTGCCAATACAATCTGCCAGGTATCTTCATCAAAGAAAAATCTTCTTTTATGGTATACGTGTTGCAGACCCTCTCTGAGTAATCCCTCTACAACCCAAACACGGTGCAGTTCATAGCGTGTTGTATCCTGATTGATGTGTTTTGGACTAATAAGGCTTTCAGCGCTGGTGCTGGCTGCATTGAGTTTGTAGGAGTTGTAGGGGATATAGATCTCCTTTTTGCCTTGTAGTGTCCATTCATACTGATTGGGTGCACCGTTGTACATATCTTTTTGATCAACGGCTCTCAGGCTCGCACTGTTAGGCAGATCTGTACCATACTCAAGATTAGGAACCCTTCTTAAGCGTCGTTCACCAGCTTGATAACGCCAAGCTTTTCGAGGTGATCGAACCTGGTCGAGTGTTTCATGAACGAGCGTTAAGTTTCCGGCTAATTTGGCAGGGCTAACCACTTTAGTCTTGAGATAGAAAATTTTATTGTCTATCTCTTCAAGTGTTATGCCTGGTTCTGCGTAGGTAAAGTAGTAGCCGTAGTCAGTAAGAATAGGGGTGTAAGAGCCGTCAGCTGTCGGGGTGACAAAGGCTGTTCTGAATTCTGCTTGTTCGCCTCGGAATCGTAAAATATGATTCCAGATCGCTTCAACACCGTTTTTCGGAATTGGGAATGGGCTCGTGGCGATGGTGTTTCTTACGCCATTTGCGTTTTCTTGCAATTCTGCGCTGAGTGCATTCTCGTATAGCTTCTCGTAGATCCAATCGGGGTACGAAGCTGAACGGTGTGATGGATAGACAGGAATTACATAACCCGGAGCATATTGAGTTATTAGTGCTTTTTGTCCATCCGTCAGGTTGTTTTCATACTGTTTCATGTTGTCCTTGGTGATGCTGAACAACTGCTTGTCATCTTTGTAGGGGTCAGGATGAAATTCGCCTTCTCTATAGTCACTAAGCGGAGCCTTAATACCGCCATCCCATGCTGGAATCGTCCCTTCGGAGTTGCCGAAGCGTTCGGCTCCCATCGGTGTAAGGTCATTTTTTAAACGTTTGGCAGTTGCTTCATCAACTTTTGCAAGAGATAGTCCGCTAACCGTAGATAGCGTGATGATGGCTACCGCCGTAACCAGTTTTGTTAATTTCATAGATTAATGGCCTCGCATGAATACCGATAAGGTCGTTTTAATACTGTTTATATCAGTTAAGTTATAACTTGCTGATACTTATTTAAAAGTTATTACTAATAATAGTACGTTATTTGAAAATTTCTTTATGTTTAGAGTTGTAACTGTAGATTTCTTTATCGTAGCGATAAGTCCGGTATAATTGGCAGAAACATTATTGATTCTAATTCTCCTGCATTCTTAAAGAGTGATCGTAATAAATGAATAATAGATGGAGCACGCACACCTCCGAAAAACTTTTTTTGGCTGAGCTGCAACTTAATCAGTGGGAGCTTATTGCCAACAAGCAAGATGCAAAAGCCTCGAATGCCATACAGGCATCTTTTAAGCAGGCCTCAGTAGCGTTAATGTACATGGCATGGGAGAGCTTTCTCAATGAGTTTGCTGAATTTCATCAATATAAAGCGGGAAATATAGCGAATTTAACGCAACTAAGGGAATCACTAGGTGATGATCTGTCAGAGTTGGTCTGTTTATCAGAGATGGCTAATGACCGAAATGGATGGATATACCAACTGATAGCGTTAAATAGAATGATCCGAGAGCCCCGGCCAAATGAAACCCAGGCAACCGAATTGGCGATAGATAGTAGTTCATTGATCGCTGCAGTGGGTAAGCCGGAGCCAACAGACTCCTTGCAAAGCATTAAGCATATTCTGAATGAATTTAAAAATTACTTAAAAGAATTCCGTTCTCGGATGTCTGAATGGTAATTATTAGATATCATTAGATTGATTGCATCAATGCGGCGTATGTGTAGCGAAAAAGTTACTAAATAAATAATTTCAAGGCAGTTTGTTTTATGAGTAGTGCATTTTTAGAAATAATTGAATTACCTGATGGCGACTTTGCGTTGCAAAAAGCCGATGAAGAGGGCGATGCTTTAGTGACCATTTCGTTTTCAAAGGATACAAAAGAGTTCCTGCAAGAACACAATGTAACGGTTGCAAAAGCGATGATTAATGCAGGAATCCAGGTTGTCGGTGCAATTTCAAAGCAGATGGCCGAGAAAGGCAGTGAAACACACCAGACAGTCCACTAATGTTCAGTGCTTCTTTGCTCGGTGCTCATTATCGATAGCGCATAATGACACCGTGGCTTGTACCCTTTGCTGATGCGGTTTCCAATTGGCTGAAATCTTCTCTGTTTAGTTTGTTCGTCCATGCTATTACTGCGTGGCAGGTGCCTGCTGAGAGTGCTTGCTTTGTCAGTTCTAAAGCAGATTTAGTCTCGGTTGACCGTAAAATCATAATCTGACTCGCGATAATTCCGTTTTGTTGCTGCCAACGGGTTAACAGACTTTGTGGTGGGTCGATCCATGCCAGCCAACGATTGTCCTGATTTAATTGAGTCATCATGGGGAGCAGCATTTGCATATTTTCTGCCTGCTCGGGAGACAGAATGATTTCGGTGACATTTCCCTTCGCTGCCGGCGTCGGCTCATGGCTCACCGCTGAATCCAGTGTGGTAACGACGCTGCTCATAGGTGGCTCTTCATAAAAACTCAACTGTTTCATGACATATTCTCCTTGCGAATGACGCCGACCCCTAACCCTTCAATAAATAGTTCTTGTTCTCGCAGGTCGATAACGATCGGGTCAAACTCTTCATTTTCTGCAATTAGTTGTACTTCGTGTCTGTTTTTCTGAAAACGCTTTACGGTAACTTCATCTTCGATACGGGCGACGACTATTTGGCCGTTTCTTACCTGTTCCGTTTTATGTACAGCCAATAAGTCCCCATCGAGTATGCCAATATCTTTCATACTCATACCTTTTACCCGCAGGAAATAGTCTGCCGCAGGAGAAAAGAACCCCGGCTGCAGACTGCAATAGTCTTCAATATTTTCTTCGGCCAGAATAGGGTTACCCGCTGCGACTTGGCCGACAATGGGAATACCAAGGTTATTCTGAGCAGGTAGTTTGATGCCCCGGCTAGCACCAGGAACAACTTCTATTGCCCCTTTTCGTGCTAGTGCCTTTAAGTGCTCTTCAGCGGCATTGGCCGAACGAAATCCGAGCTCTTTGGCAATTTCGGCACGCGTGGGCGGGTAACCGGTATCTTCGATATTACGTCTAATGAGTTCTAGAACTTCAGTTTGTCGCTTCGTTAACTTAATCATATCGGCCGCTTATATATGTTTCTTTATACAGTGACTGTAAATGTATACAGTATTATTTGAAAAGTAAATAAAAAACTTACTCCATTAGAATATTTACTAATCTTTCCTGGGCAGTCATTGCCAATGATGATTTCCACAACTTTCAAAGCGATATGATTTACCGTCTACGCGGCAGCGATAATAATCTGTAACTTACTCATACTAAACGTTGGGAATAAACAGTGTTCTATTACCCTGCATTGGCGAACCACTGTTCGAGAAACTCTATGCATTGAACGAGCTTGGACGGGACAAAATGTCGAGCAGGGTATAGTGCATAGAGTGTTAGGTCTGGCTTCTTTGAATTTTCCAAAACCTCAATAACTTCACCCTTTTGCAGTGCTTCCCGACACACAAAGTCTGGAATAAAGCCGACACCGCGTCCTCGTTTAATCGCCTCCATCATGAAAATGGTACTGTTAACTCGCAATGTTCCCTGAATGGCTACCCCATCATCAATGGGCCAGACATTTCGACCTTGAAAGTAACTGTAAACAAAACAGTTATGGTCTTTAAGATCCTCCGGTAAGTTAATGGTTTTGTGTTCTTTCAAATATTCTGGGCTCACACACACGCAGTACTTAAAACGAGTCAAAGGGCGACCCACATAACTTGAATCAATAGGGCGGCTGGATGCTCGGAACCCTAGATCAAAACCTTGCTCTACCAAGTCAACACTTTCATCCCCTAAGTGAATATCCAGTTCAATGTCGGGGTATGCGTGCATAAAATCCGAAAATAATGCTGACAAGTCGGTGATACCTAGCGCCATCGGCGCATTTATTTTCAATTTCCCGCGGGGGAGCTGTTGAAGATCTTGTACGAAATTATCGGCATCATCGATCCTCTCTAGTATTTCACGAGCTCGTTGCAAATAACCTTCACCGACATGGGTTAGTTGGACGTTTCGTGTGGAGCGATGCAACAGGCGGGCTCCCAGTGATTCTTCTAGACGACTGATCTCTTTGCTGATCATAGATTTGGATGCATTGGTTTGTTCGGCTACACGAGTAAAGCTCCCTAAATCAGCCAGGCGCACAAATAGTTCGATAGCTCGTAGTTTATCCATTGTGGTTTTACTCAAGGTTGGTAAGACGATTGTTTTCAATATGGAAACAAGAGGTTTTTATTATAGGTATATATGTATACAAAATGAAAATCTAAACTCAGTTTTGTTCTCGTTAGGAAAATTCCTGACGACAAACACTTACTTAACAAACCGATTTATGAGGATGACACAATGTACACTCTTTACTATCTTCCTGGTGCTTGCTCGCTAGCCACTCAAGTCGTAATTCACGAGCTGGATCAGCAGGTTGAAATCATCGACAAGCAGACGGTCAACGATTTCACGGCGATTAATCCGGTGGGAACGGTTCCAGTTCTAGTCGACAGCGGCTCTATACGACGAGAAGGGGCCGCTATCATGTTATATCTGCTGAATAAACACCAAAACACGATGTTGCCTTCTAGCGGCCCCGCTCGTGAAAAGGCAATTGAGAATATCATGTTTGCTAATGCCACGATGCACCCCGCTTACGGTCGTTTATTTTTTATATCTCAATACATCACTGATGAGGGCTCTAAGAAAGAGGCTTTCGAAGCGGCGGCTCAGGCTATTAGCAGTCTATGGCGGGTTGTTGAGAAGCAGTTGGAGGGTCAAAAATTTCTTGGCGGTGAACAACCTTCGGCTGCAGATATTATGTTAACAGTGTATTCCCGTTGGGGGGCAGGCTTTCCGGTTGAGATTCCGTTAGGGCCTAATACTCGGAAAATGACGGAATTGGTTCAGTCAATGCCAAGTTTTCAACGCGCTCTTACTGCTGAGCAGCAACAATCCGCTTAGCTATTCATCCACTGTTCATTTAGCCCTTTGTTCTGGAGACGCTAGGGTAGGAGAGAATGTTTATGAAAAGTTCTACGTATGCCGATGATTTTGGTGCCCATGATTTTGAGCTGGTGATGAATCTGGTAAGAGATTACTTTAATGGATTGCATCATGGAGATATAACAAAGCTGCAAGCTATTTTCCATGAAGATGCTTTTCTAAAGGCACCAGGTTTGAGACGAAGCCTTAACGAATGGCTTGATGCGGTCGCTTCGCGGCCCGTACTCGCCATGCAAGGAAGATCTTACGAATTCCGTCTACTATCCATCGAAATCATCAAAGATCAGGCTATGGTTAAACTTGAATGCCCGTTGTTTGATCACTTTTATATCGACTTCCTAGGTCTCTTGAAAGAAAACGGCCAATGGCTAATCGTCAATAAAATGTATACAGACTTACAGGAGGGCTTTTCATGAAAGTACTAAAAATTGAGATGATCCATGATGTTGTTTGTTCCTGGTGTCCTATTGGGTACGCTAACCTGAAGCAGGCCCTTCATAATCTGGAAGTAGAGGCAGATTTTCATTTTTTACCCTATGAACTTAACCCTGATATGGGAATACATGGAGAGGGGGTAGATGAATACTTAAGACGGCGCTATCAGTGGAGTGAATTGAAGCTGCTTAATTATCGAGAGCATCTGTTATCGGTTGCTGAACAAGCCGGTGTATCTATCGATTTTGCTAATCGTACTCATTACTACAACAGTTATAAAGCGCATCGGCTGATACATTGGTGCGAAGGCTATAACAGGCAGAAGGCCTTTAATGAGCTTCTAATTGATGCCTATTTCAAGCAAGGGCTAAACATTAGTAAAACTCAAGTGCTATTGGGGCTTGTAGAAAAACTGGGGCTTGACCGATCGCAAGCAGAGCATGCGCTGATATCGGATGAAATCCAGCAGCAGTTGTCGCTTAAAATGAAACGGGTTCAGCGACTAGAGCTTTCTAGCGTTCCTGCGTTCATATTTGAGCAGAGTACTTTGGTTACGGGTTCAAACTCAGTTGAATATTTTGAGCAGATAATAATGAGTTTGGCAAACGATGAGCACAATGCTTTAACTACGCAAGAAAATTCTCAGTAATAAGAGGAAGATATTATGCCATACGTAAATATTAAAGTGACCGATGAAAACGTCACCAAAGAGCAGAAAGAAGCACTGATCAAAGGGACGACTCAATTGTTGGTTGACGTGCTCAACAAGAATCCGGAAACCACGTTTGTAGTCATTGATGAAGTAAACACTGACAATTGGGGTATTGGCTTTGATCAGGTAACAAAGCTTCGTCAATTGGCGCAAAGGTGATAGTCGGTATCTGTCGACTATAGAGCTGCCCCAATAGTAGCAGTTGGGGCGCTACAGTTTTTCACTGTATTTGTATTTTATCGTTTCTGTCGCTCATGGCATGTAATCATTTTTGATACTTAGATGAGAGATATTCATCTGAAACATCAAATATTTCAATCTAACGGTATGGTTTATTAGTTATCAATTAATTATATTAGTGACCGCGGTTCATTTACAAAATACAAGTGAATAGGTTTCTTAATAGTGATTTCAAATAGTGGATGGTTTAACAAGAAGGGAGTTGCGGTTGCTGCCGTCGTATTTTCTTTCAATTTTATTACTCAACCGGTCGTAGCAGAAGGCTTTGACGCTGAAGTAGGTCTCGAAGGGCGCTACTTTTTTGAAGAGGGACTGTTTGGCCAAGAGAAAGAAAATCTTTCGGTCAGAGTTCAACCTGAATATGACCATTCATTTGAAAACGGGTCAGATAGCGTAGAGTTTATTTTATTCGGGCGTCTTGATCAGAATGATGCAGAGCGATCCCATGCAGATGTGCGTGAAGCCAGCTGGACTCATGTTGGGGATGGCTGGGAGACAAAAGCCGGTGTAAGTAAAGTGTTCTGGGGAGTAACCGAGTCACAACACCTGGTCGATATTATCAATCAAACCGATTTGGTAGAGAGCCCGGATGGTGAAGACAAGCTTGGTCAGCCCATGGTCTCTCTGTCAGTAGAAAGAGATTGGGGAACCATTGATCTTTTTGTTTTGCCTTATCACAGGGGGCGAACATTCCCAGGTAAAGATGGCCGATTTAGAACACCTATCGTTATCGATACCGATAATGAACAGTATACGTCAGGTGCCGGTGAGCATCGCGTGGATGGCGCCATACGGTATTCAAACTATATAGGGGATCTTGAATTCAGCCTTTCCCACTTTTCGGGTACCAGTAGAGATCCGTTGCTATCATTCAATGGTAACCTTGTAGACCCCCGGTTGATTCCTATCTACACGGTTATTGATCAAACAGGGCTTACCGCACAGTATATCTATGAGTCATGGTTGCTTAAGCTTGAAGGGTATTCACGTTCTGGTTTTGGTGACCGCTATTCAACGGCCGTCGCGGGCTTTGAGTATACACAGGTTGGAATATTTGATACTCGCGCCGATTTAGGCTGGGTAGCAGAGTATCTGTTCGATGATCGTGGCGAGCTTGCAGACAGCTTGTTCGAGCAGGATATTTTCCTGGGATTGCGCTGGACCTTGAACGATGAAGACTCAACAGAGTCATTGTTCGGGGTAATTTGGGATCCGGAGTCAGAAGAGAAGATATTCTCTATTGAAGCCAGCCAACGGGTAGGTCAAGACTGGAAAGTTACGCTGGAAGGGCGCTTGTTTGAAGGCGGAGAGCACTATCAGTTTAACCCTGCCACACCAGTTACCTCG
>JBFKTM010000040.1:0-11186 GCA_041636295.1 Oleiphilaceae bacterium | reverse complement strand
GATAATCGCCGGTGGCATTGATTGATTATTAGGGTTAACTTCTGTGAAAAATGTATTTTTTGCTGCACGAATATCTGTAAAGATGGACTTTCCATTTTCAGTGGCCGCAATATTTACACTGGCTTCAATCTGAACAAACCGACGCCCCTCATCGCCTTTATACACATAAGACCCAGACTCATTCTGCTGAAAGGGCGCTGTCTTCCCCTGAAACCCTCCAAACACATACTCACCACTGGCGTCTTGTGAATTCATCATACCCGCCAGTTGCTCCAATCGCTCCCCGATTTCAGCAGAGATAAATCGAAGGTCATCCGAATTCAGCGATCCATTCCCCGCATTAATGGTTAATTCGCGGATTCGCTGAACAACATCATTGATACTGCCTAACAAGTCATCTTCCAGCTTGAGCCCATTTTCCACCAGCTCAATGTTGCGCTGATACTGAGCATTTAACTCAAGCTCCTGGTTAAGTTGCAATATGCGAGTAGAAGCAACGGGATCATCCGATGGGTTAACGACCTTTTTACCCGTCGATATCTGCAACTGAGTTTTTTGTAGCTGTGCATTTACATCGTTTATCGACTCAATGCCCCTACCAAAAAGTTGTTGTGTTGAAACTCTCATTACAGCACCCTCATGCCCTTAATACTGCCTGTATTAAAAAACTGCGATTAACGTATCAAATAACTCGCGTGCAACTTTTATAACTTGCGCTGACGCGTTGTAAGCGGACTGATATTGAATCAGCCGACCGGCCTCTTCATCCAGGTTTACACCTGACACCTCATTCCAGCTGGCTTCAGATTGTGAAAGCAACGCCCTACTGGCTTCAGTGTCCAGCCTCGCCTGATTGGTAAAGGTGCCTACCTCTTCAACCAGTTTGGAATAGGCTTCATTATAGGTACTGACACCTCCACCGACTGTTCCTGCAGTCTCTAACTTCACCATTGCCAAGGCATTACGGTTGTCCGAAAAGCCATCGGTGTTGTAACCAATGGTAAACATATCGCCTGCTTTCGGCTCACCTTTTATATCCATCTGAAAACCTCTGTAAGAGGACTGTGCAGGTGGAGCTTGCTGAAAAACAGTTTCAGTATTGGCGAACAGTGTGACGCCATCATCCATGGTAACATCAAGAAAACCACCTACGGCGACGCCAAACCCTGCATTTACCGTCTGAGTAGCCACAACGGTATTGCTATAGGGGTTAACTTTGTCTAAATCAATTGACCCTGCGGTAACCTCGAATTCGAGGTCTACCCCCAGTGATGACTTAATAGTGAGGTTTGTGCCGTCACTAACAGCATAAATACCCAACTGTTGTAAATTCGCATTGTTATTTATAACGGTTTCAAGTTCATCGGAGCTATACACCGCGGGAGCGGTGACGGTTAATGCTTCACCATTGAGAGTGATAGCATCCGCAGCATCAATATTACGTACAGTCGATTGAGAATACCCATTTGCAGTAACACCCTGCACCGCACTGAGTTTAGCTGCAATCGTTCCCGCACTATCATTTGCAAGCACTTGAACCAGCTGTGAAGTAACAACCCCGGTATCTGGATTGCGAGAGAAGATCGTTAAATCTTGCGCTTGATAACCGTTATTAAATACTGCGGGGTTGGTAGGAACTGGCATTTGGGAAATATCAGCACCATTAGCCGATACGACCGTTTGACCCGGATCACTGGTAAAAAGGTTATTGCTTAAACCGGGTACATACTTTTGGTTATTTAAAGGTGGGTTAAGCGGTACAGGATTAGCAGGATCAGAGACATCCAACACCTCATATAACGTTTCATTGATAAAACGTACCGCCATCGGAGGCGTCAATTGACCGGGCACCGAAAAGGTACTCAACGGCTGATTAGTAGCAGGATTAGTAACATCTAACATCGTGCCTTGGCTGATCACTGCATTCCCGGTGTTCCCCAGGCTAGCATCAGTTCTTATGGGAGAAGCAAAAGCGATCTCCTCTACTCGATCAACATTCAAACCAAAATCACGAGCGCCATAACGCGTTGGCTGGATCATGAACTTATCACCAACCTGAAATGTCCCAGATTCAAGGTTGATCGAAAACCCGTCAATTTCAATACTCGCGGGAAAGAAACCTGGGAGCACGCCCTGAGTAACTACATCACCACTACCCGTATTGATTACACGATAATCAGATGCAGTTGGGCCACCAAATTGGAGCTCGTATTCATCGGTGGTTAATTGGCCCGAGTCTACAATTTCCACATTGACGACCCTATCCATCGGTGGCAAATTGTTTTGGTTACCGGTCACCCTGGCACTCATAAGCTGACTATCATTAATATCGGTAAAGAAAAAACCACCGAGATTATTTTCGAGATCCATCCCTAACTGGTGCTGTTTATTCATCGTATCAGCAACAACAATTGCGATCAGCCCCATATTGTTGATCGACTCTTCCAGGATTGAGTCTCTAAATTCAAGCGCTCCACCAACAGTTCCACCCGTAACATCACCGGTGATAACCTGGCTGTTCCCACCAATTTCGATAGTGATGTCACTGCGTGTTGGATCAACTTGGCTATCGACAACATTCAACTTGTTAAAATTGTTGTTGATGACCAATGGCTGACCTTTACCAACAAAAATACTTACCTGGTTATCAGTCTGTGAGATTACACTGACTGTGACTTTCTCCGACAATTTCCGCAATAACTCATCTCGTTCATCCATTAACGTATTGGGTAGATCACCTTGGCCCGCGCCTGTGGCAATGGTAATTGCTTCATTCAGTTCAGCGATTCCACTTGCCAAGCTATTTATTTCAGCAACCGAGGCAGAAAGCTCCTGTTCAATTGTCTGAGACTGCTGATCCAACCTCGAATACAGAGCGTGAAATCGACTGACCAATGACTCTGACTCGCTCAACAGCAACTGCCTTTCAGGCACAGAAGCTGGATCATCAGCCCCCCCTTGCAGTGCTTTGAAAAATTGACTCATTGACTTTGATAAGCCCGTCGTATCACTCGCCAGCAGACTATCAATTTGGCTGGAAAGCTTTAACAAAGATTCGCGCTCGTTAAACACTGTCGTGTCCGAACGAAGTTGAGTATTAAGAAACTCATCATTGATTCGGCGAACAGTCGTAATGTCCACACCGGTGCCAACGTATCCAGCCCCTGTCAGCTGACTATCAGAAGAGTCAAAAACAACTTGCTGGCGGCTATAACCAGGGGTATTAGCGTTGGTAACGTTATTACCCGTGGTGGCTAATGCAGTCTGATGAGCCTTTAACCCGGTCAATCCAATATTTATTAAACTAGCCATTGCTCAAATCTCTCCCTACAACGCCGCGGTGGTCTTTAGTAAATCGGCGGCACCCTCTTCCGTTCGATGATCAGAACCATTCACTGAATTAATTGCCCCATTAAACAATTCACCATTAAGAATTCGCTGAATTTTCTTACCGTACGCTGGGTCGGTAGCATATCCTGCATCCTGGAGTGTCTGAGTAAATTTCTCGGGATTATTCAGATACTGCATTGCAGGCTCATACCGAGGATTAACCTGTAAAAAATTTGCATAGTCCCTAAAGCTATCTTCATAACTGTCATACGACCGAAACGCGGCCTTCTCCTTCATTGCAACGCCATCACGATATTCTGTCGTTACAATCTCAACTTTATCACCACTCCAGCGATCATCAGCCTTAATTCCAAACAAGTTAAAACTAGCATTCTGATCAGCCCCACCGATCATATGCTTGCCCCACCCTGTTTCCAGTGCCGATTGAGCGACCATTACTTTTGCACTAATCCCCGTTTCGCTCTCAACCTTCTGTGCGAGGGGATAAAGATGAGCAATAAACTCATCGGGGGTCGAAAAGCGAGTAGGCAACGGGTTCTGCATTGAGGCTATATCGGTAACCGCCTCGCTGTCTCTGGTCCCGTTATCTTCCCTAGCAGCTTCACTAACTTTTGCTTCAATCTGAACAATCGTGTCAACTAGCTCAACCGCTTTTCGAATGGTTTTCTCGACAGGTAAGTTACGGGGGTAATCTGAGATGTTTTTATACAAATGAAGTTTGTCAGACTCGCCACCATCAACACCTTCAATTTGTTTTGACATCTGTCTCATCATCGCCTCAGCCAAACCAACCCCCTGACCTTTGGAAAGGGTCAAGCTTAGTTGGCTGTCAAACATCTCTTGATAAAATTCGGTCTGGGAGCTGTTAAGAAAGTTACCCTCACTAAAGGTTTTGTTAGCCTCACGCATGCTTTTCATCATCATTGAGATAAACAATGACTCAAACTGTTTGGAAACCGATTCGAGAGCGGCCGTTTTATCATGCCTTGCTTGTGATTTAAGCGCATTCAAGCCGGAAAACTCGGTATATACGTGGGCTTGATCAAGGTTCGAATTTATCATGACATCCCCCTTAAATTACAATCAACTCGGCCTTCAAAGCGCCCGCCGTTTTAAGTGCCTCAAGAATCGCCATAATGTCACCTGGTGCTGCACCAACCTGATTAACTGCCTGGACAATCTCATTCAATGTAATTGCAGGGCCAAACTTAAACATACGCGCCGGTTCCTGGTTCACATCAATTTGTGATTGCGGCACGACAACCGTCTCGCCCTCAGAGAAAGGCCCGGGCTGACTGACTTCCGCCCCTTCACTAATAGTGACCGACAAACTGCCATGAGTGACCGCCGCAGGCAGTACTTTAACGTTTTGGCCGACAACAATGGTGCCCGTTCGCGAGTTGATAATCACTTTTGCTGCCCCCTCACCCGGATTGATGTCGATATTTTCAAGGACTGACAAAAAGCTAACCCGCTGAGAGGCATCTCGTGGAGCCTTTACGGATACCGATCCGCCATCTAATGCATAGGCTGTTTGGGGGCCTAACAAGTCATTTAATTTATCAACAATACGCTTCGCGGTAGTGAAATCGGCATTGTGTAAGTTGAAAGTCAGTGTATCTCCCCGATGAAATGCGGAAGGAACAGCACGCTCAACACTCGCACCATTTGGGATTCGACCGACACTAGGCACATTTACGGTAATAGAAGAACCATCTCTACCTTCAGCACCAAAACCACCAACCACCAGACTCCCTTGTGCCATGGCATAAACTCGGCCATCAGCCCCCTTCAGCGGGGTCATTAACAGACTCCCCCCTCTCAGGCTTTTTGCATTCCCAATTGACGACACTGTTATATCCACTTGCTGGCCAGGTTTAGCAAATGCCGGCAGTTCAGCATGAACCGATACCGCCGCCACGTTTTTTAGCTTAGGGTCAGAGCCCTGTGGAATAGTAATACCAAATTTGTTCATTAGGTTTCGAAATGTCTGATCGGTAAAGGGCGCTTTATCTCCCGTACCATCCAGGCCAACAACCAAACCGTAACCAATAAGCTGATTACTACGAACGCCCTGTACCGAAGCCATATCTTTAAGACGATCAGCATGAGCCAAAGGCGATAGCAGAGCAGACACCAGCACTAATAGGCTGGGCCACCTGTAACTATTACGAATCATGTTTTTCATGCGCTCCCCTTAAACCCAAAACTTCAAACTTGTCACTTGCCACTTGCCACTTGCCACTTGCCACTAACAATTAAAACGGCCACCACTCGCTATTGAAGAATCTTGCTCCCCAGCCCATACGGTTACTCTGATCAAAATCACCGGTTCCACCGTAAGCGATTCGAGCATCAGCGACCTTTGTTGATGGAATAGTATTGGCGGTACTAATATCTTCCGGACGAACCAAGCCAGTCAGACGAATATATTCATCCCCTTGGCTTAAGGTCAGCCACTTTTCACCGCGAATTCTAAGCACCCCATTAGGCAACACTTCTGAGACGGTGACAGAGATGCTACCGTCAAGACTATTGCTTTGATCGCTTTCCGCTTCACCGTCAAAATCACGTCCCATATCAAGATCAGTGAGTAGACTGAGGTTATGTGCGGAAATGGCGCTTCCCAATAACGTTCCCTCTTCAAACTCAAGCTTTTGATCTTTTCCGTAACTGGTTTCGGCTTTTTTTGACGATTTGGTCTTTTCTGCCAACGTGACCGTCAAAATATCGCCAACATTTAGGGCGATTCTGTCACCATACAAACCATAATTCCGGTTGACCTGGAAGATTGATCCATTAACCTCCTCTGGCGGTATCAGAGACAATGCGGGTATTGGCGCATAAGCTGGGTCACCCGGCTCAGGCATCTCTCGGGTGACCGTACTGCAGCCGCTTGTTATGGCTAGCACCCCACATGAACAGATTATTTTCACTAAGTTCATTGCACCAACTCCCCTTGTCACTTATCACTTGTCACTAAATGTTCTGACTGATGTACTGCAACATCTGGTCTGCGGTGGAGACCACTTTGGAGTTCATCTCGTAAGCACGCTGAGTGGTAATCATATTCACCAGCTCTTCAACCACCTCCACATTGGAAGATTCGACCATCCCCTGCTCCAAGTTACCCAAACCATCTAAGCCCGGAGTACCTTGTTGCGGATCACCACTGGCTCCGGTCTCCCTAAAAAGGTTATTTCCTATCGCTTCCAAGCCTTGCGGATTGATAAAATCAACCGTAGTAATATTACCGATTACCGTTGGCGCAGTATCACCTGTCACAAGCGTAGAGACCGTGCCATCTGTGCCAATAGTAATTGTGGAGGTGTTTGCGGGGACCGTTATGGCAGGCTCCAGCGGATGGCCATTTGCAGTGACAATATCGCCATTGGAATTCAACTGGAATTGCCCATCACGGGTGTAAGAGATGGTTCCATCAGGCAGAAGCACCTGAAAAAAGCCTCGGCCATCAATCGCCATATCTAACGGTTGTTCGGTAATCTGTAACGAGCCTTGGGTGAACTCTTTTGCGGTACCTACCACCCGAACACCGGTTCCAACCTGCAACCCTGATGGCAATTGAGAGTCTTGCGACGTTAATCCGCCAGGCTGACGTTTAATTTGATAAAGCAAATCCTGAAAAACCGCACGCTCGCGCTTAAAGCCAGTAGTATTAACGTTTGCCAGATTGTTGGATGTTGTTGTTAAGGCTGTATCCTGGGCACTTAGCCCTGTTTTACTGACCCACAATGCAGAATGCATATGCACCTCCTAGTTAGCTTTTGTACGGCAGCGCCAATTTCAGTGGTACACATTAAATTGCATACAGGAAATCGAAAGCCGCCTTAATAAAAAAGGCGGCGAGCAATTTCCCAAATTGACGGTTTTATGCCGCTATTGTTGCTCTACTAGGATATCTGCAATAAGCGTGCCGCTGCTTCAGAATTCTGATCAGCAGTGCTCATAACCTTAACGTGAAGCTCATATTGACGAGCAAGAGAGAGGATTTCAGTGAGAGATTCGACGGCATTTACATTGCTTCCTTCGATAAAACCTGACTCCAACCGAACATTGCCATCAGCCGGTGCCGCTTGCACACCCTGACCATCATCCTTAATTCTAACTAAGCCATCCAGCCCCTTTTCCAATTGGTCGGATGGCGGATTGACCAGTTTGATTCGATCCACTTCGGCCAGTGCATCGGCTGGCTGACCCAGTGGAACCACAGATATCGTTCCATCCGCACCTATTTCCATTTTAGACGATGGAGGAATAGCGACCGGACCACCATTACCCAATACGGCCAAGCCTGATCCAGTTCGAAGAATACCGTTGCTGTCGGCCTGTAGGTCGCCGGCACGAGTATAAGCCTCGGTACCATCAGGTGCCTGTACCGCGATCCACCCCTCACCTTTAATGGCAATATCCAGCTCACGCCCCGTCTCAACCATTGGCCCTTGCTCAAAATCAGTAGCAGGCCTTTCGGTCATGGCATAAGCCCGTGTAGGGTGATGCTCTCCAAACACTGGCATACTGCGAGCTTGCGCAAAATCACTTTTAAAACCTGTGGTATTAATATTGGCCAGATTATTGGAATGTGCACGCTGGGCCAGCATTGACTGCTTGGCACCACTCATTGATATGTATAGTGCTTTATCCATTTTTCTTTACCTTTTACCCGTTTGGAAACTCAACTTAATTCAGCTTTTTGTCATCTACTCTAAGTAAAGATGACAATAACCAGAGGTTCCCTTGTTCTAAAAAATACGATTGATGCCCAAACACGCTCAATACATCTATTAGATATTTAATATCGTTTGCGTGACCTGGTCTGCTGTCTCTATCGTCTTGGCATTTGCCTGATAATTTCTCTGAGCAATTATCAGGCCCACCAACTCATCAGATAAGTCGACGTTAGACTCCTCAACCGAACTCGATGCGATATTTCCGAGAGTGCCGGTACCCGGTGCCCCAATAACCGGACCACCTGAATCAAAGGTTTGCACCCAGGTTGTCTCTCCAACAGGAGACAACCCTTCTACGTTATTAAAGTTAGCTAACGCCACCTGACTCAACACACGAGATTCACCATTTGTATAACGGGCAAACAGCACACCGGTATCATCAACATCAAGCCCCACCAAGCGCCCGGTTGCGAAGCCATTCTGCTGCAAGTCACTGACTGAAAAGGGGGAGCCGTGCTGAGTCGTATCACCCATATCAATTTCAAAGTTCGAGCTGGTCGGTGGCGAGGGTATCGGCAACGTTCCACCGTTTGCCACATTAACGGGTCCGCTGGCACCATTAGGATTACCATCCGAGTCCAGTGGCGTCCAGTTAGATATCAACACGCGATCTGACAAATTTTGGTTTAGCGTACCATCTTCATTAAAGATCATTGTGTATGTGGCTCTTGTCGCCGTTGCACCAACGACTGGATCCCCCACATCCTGCCCATCAATAAGCACGTGCATTTGCCAAGTATTTGGACTTACTGTCGATGAGTTCCCCTGCTTCACAAAATACATTGTCGCGACGTGTTCGTTGCCTAAACTATCATAAATGGGTGTCGATCTTGCGTCGTTGTAGGTACCCGCATCCAATGGGTCAAATTGATTATTCCTGAATGAAGAGCTGGCAAATGAACCAACCAGCACGTTTGAGGCTGTCGTCATGGTAGCCCCCTCCTCGACAATAACATCAAGGATCCCGCCGACGGTAGCACTTGGTACTGGCGCCGCATTCGAGGGATCTAACAACACATTCGTCGTAGCCCCCTCAACATTAATTGTACCCGTCCCTTGTAAAGTAAAGGACAAATCCCCTCCCTGATTATGAACTAACTCCAAGCGTTCGGTTCCCAGACCGGCATCTTGCAATACGGCAGTTACCCCACCCAAGGCCGAACCATTGATCGCTATTGCCAGTGTACTCAGTGAAGTCAGATCAGGCCCAGAGAAGGTCACACCGTTAACCAGAAGCGAATCAGTAGCCGCCGGATTAAATGTCCCGGCATCAATAGTCGCCAACGTACTTGCAGATGCATCAACGCCAGCAAATGTTGACAGAGATGCAGCAATGGCCCCCGCAGACGTATTGGCCGCCGTCGTTACCGAGTTGGTTGAGCCATCTGGATAATTAATAGTCCAGGTTTCAGAGGGAAAACTATTATTTACACCCGCAATAATCTGCCCCGATAAACCGCCTTGAGCAAGTAACCGCGTACCTCGCTCCTCCAATACGTTATCAGATGAGTTTAAATTCAAATCAGGGTCAATCAACGTCGTTCGTCGTGGTGCTAAGTTTGAGTTATCAATCTGAAGGTCGGTTAATACACCACCAATATTTTCGTTATCATCCGCGTCAAACCCCTGCAACCTCATGCCGCTGTTATTAACAACAAATCCATTTTGATCAACACCAAATTGGCCTGCCCTTGAATACTTTGTCTCACCACCATCACTAAGTATATAAAAGCCATTTCCATCGATCGCCAGATCAAATCCACGATCAGTTGCACTGATATTTCCACCATCAAATACCTGGCGAACATCCTGAACCTGAACACCCCCACCAGAGACATTCGATCCTGTACTTAGAAAACTATTATTGTAGATATCGCCAAACTCAGTACGCGAACGTTTAAATCCAACAGTACTTGCATTGGCAATATTATTACCGGTTACTTCCAGATCTAGGGAAGACGCCCGTAAACCACTTAATGCAATGTTAAACGGCATGGAACACCTCGTACTTTTTTATAGTCATATTGAACTTAAATTCTTATTAGAATCAGTTAATTTGGCGAACTTCATTAAGTGGCACCGCGCCCATTCCCGCCAGATTCAGCGTAATAGAGCTATCTCGACCTATTGAGACACTATCAACGTTGGCACTCAACATAGTGCCAACCTGTTCGGTTTTACCGCTATAGCTAGCCTCTGCTTTAATCGTATATTGTCCAGCCGGCATCTTATCTCCCGTGGTGTTCTTGCCATCCCACAGAAATGAAACCTGACCGGCAAATTGTTGCCCCATGTCATACTGGTTTACCAACTCACCCGATGCATTCAGAACTGAAACCCTTAAACTTGAAGTGCTGGCCGGCAAGTCAACGACACCACTCATCGTACCAGCAACCGAAGTAGGCCCTGTTGAGCCATTAACCAGTACCGAGCGCCCAACCATGGCTGAAGCCTGCAGCGCTTGCGTAGACTGAAAGCTGGATGTAAAGCCTTCAACGGTAGCGTTTAGCCCTTGCATCTCTTCCAGCGAGCTGAACTGTGCCAATTCGGCAATAAATGCACCATTATCCTGTGGCTCTAGTGGGTTCTGATTATTAAGTTGCGCAATCATCAACTCCATAAATTCATTTTTACCAAGCTCACCCTGCTTTTGAGCACCAGGCGTCTTAAGCGAGTACTGATTCAGCACATCATTGGTTGGCGAGATAGCGTTATAATCGCTCATTGTTGACTCCTATCGTGCTGCTCTATTGGCCCAGAGTTAGAATTCGCTGCATCATGTTTTTTGCGGCATCCATAACATCAACATTTGTTTGAAAGCTACGAGATGCCGACAGCATATCCGTCATCTCTTCAACTACGTTCACATTTGGATACATCACATAACCTTCTTCATTTGCCATCGGATGATCTGGCTGATAACGCATATCTAGTGGTGTTTCACTTTCAACAATACCTTTTACCTCTACACCTTGAGACTCAGGCATATCAGTGAAGGCCGTATTAAAACCATTCGCCATGACAGACTGCTGAATCGCTGCAAACACTGGCTTTCTGGCTCGGTAGACCTCGTCGGTACTACTGCTT
>JBFKTM010000039.1:0-11212 GCA_041636295.1 Oleiphilaceae bacterium | reverse complement strand
TGACCATAGTCATCAACCAACATGACTTGACCCCGCCCGCTTTCATACTCGCCATAGACCTGGAATCGTCTGCCAACGCCCTGAAAATTTGCCAATCCCTTTTGGATCGCTTCATCGTTGATTCCGTCGTCGGTTGCGATAGCGATCGTAGCCAATGCATTTAATACATTGTGATGGCCAGGCATACTTAACGTAATCTCAAGGTCAGGATGATCGCCTGGCCGTTTCGCAATAAACTTGGTCTGAAGACCGTTTTGGGTAATCGCCTCTGCACGATAGTCTGCCTGTTCACTAACCCCGTAAGTGATTACCGCACGGGATATCTCCGGTATCACTTCCTCTACGACAGGATCATCGATGCACATTACCGCTGCGCCATAAAACGGCAGATTGTGCAAAAAGTCGATAAACGTCTGCTTGAGTTTGCTAAAGTCGCCGCCATAGGTATGCATGTGGTCGGCATCAATATTTGTTACAACTGCGATCATCGGCGTCAGGTGTAAAAATGAAGCATCACTTTCGTCAGCTTCTGCTACCAGATATCGAGAGCCACCCAGCTTTGCATTGGTACCAGCACTGTTGAGTCGCCCGCCAATCACAAATGTCGGGTCCAGGCCTGCTTCAGCTAAAACCGACGCCACCAGACTCGTCGTTGTTGTTTTCCCATGGGTTCCAGCAACCGCGATACCGTGCCTATATCTCATAATTTCCGCCAGCATCTCCGCCCTGGGAACCACCGGAATACGGTTGCTTCGTGCCGCGACTACTTCAGGGTTTTCTTCATTGACTGCACTAGAGACAACCACGACATTTGCGTCTTCAACGTTACTTCCCTGATGTCCTATAAAAACGGAAACACCGAGTGAGCGAAGACGGTTAGTTACCGCGCTCTCGTTAATGTCCGAACCCGATATTTCATACCCTTGATTCAGCAGGACTTCAGCTATCCCGCACATGCCGGCTCCACCGATGCCGACAAAATGTATGCGGCGAATCCGCCTCATTTCAGGAACATCACACACCATTACCTGGTCCACAGACGATTGATCAGTCATGACACGCCTCCATACAGTAAGAAACCACTTTTTCGGTTGCATCTGGTCTCGCCAATTTTCTAGCCGCTTGCGCCATTTCCTTCATGGTTTCTCTTTTCTCTAGTAAATTTTTTAACTGTGTACTTAGGGTTAACGCGCTCATCTCATGCTGAGGTAGTAAAACCGCAGCGCCTGCTGCTACCATAAACCCTGCATTTTTTGTCTGGTGATCGTCCACTGCATGGGGGTAAGGTACCAATATAGCCCCTACACCGGCCATGCATAGCTCTGATATGGTTAGCGCGCCAGCTCGACAAATCACAATATCTGCCCACTCGTACGCCGCTTTCATATCGGTAATAAATGGCACGACTTCAGCTTCAACACCGACCGCTTTATAAATTGCTAAAGTCGCGTCGACATTATTCTTTCCCACTTGATGACGGACTTCAGGTCTTGATTCACAC
The DNA here is from genome assembly GCA_041636295.1 of Oleiphilaceae bacterium. Lineage (GTDB taxonomy): Bacteria > Pseudomonadota > Gammaproteobacteria > Pseudomonadales > Oleiphilaceae > Alkalimarinus. Next base: position 9,711 of record JBFKTM010000039.1, on the reverse strand, counting down.
TCAAGAAGCTTTAAAGCCTCTGGCACTGCTTTATTAATCGCAACAGCCCCTAAACTCCCCCCCACAACCAGCAAGCGGAGCTTAGCTCGCTCGTCGGTAGACTTATCTTTAACGGGCAACTCGCAAATCTCTTTCCGCACAGGATTGCCCGTAACAATGGTTTCGGTACCGCTTGGAAATGAGTCTGGAAAAGCCTCCATCACCTTCGTCGCTATCTTCGACAGTAATCGATTGGTCATCCCCGCAACGGCATTCTGCTCATGTATTAGCAATGGCTTTCCCAGTATTCTGGCGGCAACGCCCCCTGGCCCAGTGACAAATCCGCCCATCCCGACGACACAGTCAGGCTTTACAGTCCGTATAACCAACATGGCTTGATACAGTGCTTTGAGGATCTTAATTGGAGCTGCCAGCAATGCCTTTGCTCCCTTACCTCTTAACCCAGTGATCGATATGCATGACAGGGGTATCCCTGCGGCCGATATCAGCTCGACCTCCATGCCACCTTGAGTACCCAGCCAGTGCACCTTTGCCCCATGAGCCTGCAACATACGCGCAGTCGCCAGCGCAGGAAAAACATGCCCCCCTGTTCCACCGGCCATAATCAGAAAGGTTTTTTGCTGACTCACCTCTTCTCCTCCGTCGATTTTTTGTCGACGGCACTCAACGCCTGACATCGCTCCAGATTGATTCGTGTTAACACGCCAATACACATACAGCTAACCACCAGGCTACTACCGCCATAACTGACCAGAGGTAGCGTTAATCCTTTTGTTGGAAGCAACCCGGTATTCACCCCCATATTGATCAAGGCTTGGCCTCCAAGCAGCAACGCAATGCCATAAGCAAAATAAGCGGCAAATTGTTGTTGTGCTCGTTCCGCCAACAAACCAATTTTTAAGGCCCGAAAGACCAGCGTCGCAAACAATAAGATAACCACTGCGCACCCCAGCAACCCAAACTCTTCAGCCAAAATGGCAAAGACAAAATCCGTATGCGCTTCTGGCAGATAAAACAATTTCTGCACACTGTTACCTAGTCCTAATCCGGTCCACTCTCCACGCCCAAAGGCAATTAACGCCTGCGAAAGTTGATAGCCACTACCAAACTGATCCGCCCAGGGGTCGGTATAACCCGTCAAACGCTTGAGGCGATACGGCTGGGATACAACCAACAGTACCGCCAGTATTCCACAGCCGACAATTAGCACCATAAACTGACCAATTCGAGCGCCGCTCAAAAAAATCATGCCCAATACGGCGGAGGCAATCACTACCGTCGCCCCAAAGTCCGGCTCCATTAATAATAAAAATGCCGCGGCAAACATCACCAGCATCGGCTTTAAAAAGCCCCACCAGCTAGCCATCACTTCATCTCTGCGTCGATCAAGGTATCCCGCCATATAGGCAACTAAAAACAGTTTCGCCAGCTCTGAAACCTGTATATTCAAGCTGCCGACCCCAATCCAGCGAGTACTGCCATTGACCGTCTTTCCAATGCCGGGCAACAACACCACAATAAGTAATACCAATGAGACAAATAGCAATAACCAGCCGCTATTTTTCCACCATGAAATTGGCACATTAACCACCGCAAACCCGGCGACCAGACCTAATACCAAAAAGCTGCCATGGCGCATCACATAGAAAAACGGACTGTTATTACGAATATCTGCAATATCAATGGATGCTGACGCAATCATGATCATGCCAACCATTAGCAGCGCTACGGCGGCTCCGAGCAGCCACAGGTCAAACCCCCTGTTAAATACAGCCGAATGCTCTGAAGATTGATCCATGATTGAGAGGGTGCTCATAACTGCTGCACCGCCGCTATAAATACATCGCCACGCTCTTCAAAATTACGAAACATGTCAAAGCTGGCACAGGCAGGTGACATCAATACCGTATCGCCTGATTGAGCCAGCTGTTGAGCCGCCGTAACCGCCTCATTTAAACTACCAACACGCTGAATATCTACGACGCCCTGTAAAGCTGACGCTATTTGATCGGCATCTCGTCCGAACAAAATCGCTGAGCGGCCAAACTCCGCCATCACTTTAGCCAACGGCGTAAAATCGGCACCCTTTCCTTCTCCACCGGCTATCAGTACTATTTTTCCATTGCCCGAATACCCAAAACTTTCGATTGCCGCGGCAGTAGCCCCAACATTAGTGCCTTTTGAGTCATTAATATATTCAACACCATTAACGCTTCTGACCCATTGACAACGGTGCTGCAGCCCAGGGTAGGACTTCAAGGTGGCCAGCATGGAGTCCCTATTAATGCCTGCTGCAGTTCCCAGGCTCAGAGCAGCCAGTGCATTGCTGATATTGTGAAGCCCCTTAATTTGAAGGTCATCAATATCTATTAACTTATCAAAGCCGTAGCAGATAAACGTGCGGTCACCGTCCTTCATAGTGCTAAACTTACGAACATTGGGTTTCCCTATACCAAAGTGAATAGGCTCCATCCCTTCCACCATAAGGGGTTCGCTCAGTGTGTCGTCATCGTTCACAATGACATAACGGCACCCTCTAAATATTCGTTGTTTTGCTTGTAAATAGGCCAACCGACTGGAATAGCGATCCATATGATCTTCTGAGACATTTAAAATGGTCGCCGCCCAAGCCCCTAAACGTTGCGTCGTTTCCAGCTGGAAACTAGAAAGCTCAATGACATACAGCTCTACATTCTCATTTAACAGGTCGAGTACTGGCATTCCTAGATTACCGCCAACCGCCACTTTCATGTCGGCCTGTTTAGCCATTTCAGCCAGTAAAGTGGTGACAGTACTCTTACCATTCGACCCCGTGATTGCCACGATGGGTGCATCGGCCACCTGACTAAAAAGATCTACGTCACCAGTAACTCTTACGCCTCGCTGAACGGCTTCGCTGATAGCAGGCTCCTCAAGCGAGACTCCTGGACTAATAACCAAACGGGTCGCGGTAGATAACACATCAACATCAAACGCGCCGCAGTAAACCTCCACTTGAGGAAATTCCCGCTTACAGGTTTCAAGCCCAGGTGGACTCGATCGACTGTCAACCACCGCAACCTGATCTCCTTGCGACAACAGATAGCGTACGCAAGAAAGCCCGGTGATACCGAGCCCTACAACGATGCTTTTTCTGTCTGTAGCAATAATTGTCACAATACTCTCCAGTCAACCATTAGCGAATTTTCAATGTCGCCAATCCAATCAATACCAGTACAACCGTTATCACCCAAAAACGGACAATAACGCGTGGCTCCGGCCACCCTTTAAGTTCGAAGTGGTGGTGCAGCGGTGCCATACGAAATATTCTGCGGCCCGTTAGTTTGTATGAGCCAACCTGTAGAATCACGGAAACGGTTTCCATCACAAAAACGCCCCCCATCACAAACAAAACGATCTCTTGCCTAACAATAATTGCGACAATGCCCAAAGCAGCACCTAACGCCAGCGCACCAACATCCCCCATGAATACTTGGGCCGGGTAGGTGTTAAACCAGAGAAATCCGAGTCCAGCGCCAACAAGCGCACCGCAGAAGATAATAAGCTCACCCGCACCCGGCAAATAAGGAATATGTAGATAGTCCGCAAACCTTACATTACCCGACAAGTAGGCAAATATAGCCAAAGCACCTGCGACCATCACCGTTGGCATGATTGCCAGCCCATCAAGCCCGTCAGTGAGGTTAACCGCATTACTACTGCCGACAATGACGAAATAACTTAACAAAATAAACAGAGGCCCCATTTCAAGTGCAAAATCCTTGAACACGGGAATAATAAGCGTTGTTTCCTGGGGCAGTGTCGCCGTAGTATAAAGGGTAAAGGCGGCTCCAAGCCCAAACACCGACTGCCAGAAATACTTCCATCTTCCGGGTAAACCACGGGAGTTCTTCTCAACAACTTTACGGTAGTCGTCCACCCAACCAATGGCCCCAAATAGCAGTGTAACCAACAGGGTAATCCAGACATAACGATTGCCTAAGTCAGCCCACAATAAGGTGCTAACCGCCACGGCAACGAGTATCAATGCTCCGCCCATGGTTGGTGTGCCAGCTTTACTCAGGTGAGACTGTGGTCCATCATCGCGCACTGACTGCCCAATCTGGTACTGACTGAGTTTCCTAATCATCACCGGTCCAACTATCAATGCTATTCCCAGCGACGTCAGAACACCTAATATCCCTCTCAATGTCAGGTACTTAAATACGCCAAACACACTGACGTATTGCGACAGGAGATCAGCTAACCAAACCAACATTATGCGACTACCTTTTGTTTAAGCATTTCATCGACAACCTCTTCCATTGCCGAACCTCTTGACCCTTTTACTAGATAGCGAGCCCCGACTCGTAACTCTTTTATAAGTGATGCCAATAACTCTCTTTTGGTTGCATAGCTGTATGCCCCGTTACCAAAACCTGTGGCCACAGCACTAGCGTATTTCCCACAAACGAATAGCTCATTGACTCCGTGCTCCTTAGCATATGACCCAACTTGCTCATGGAGCATGGCCGCATCAGCGCCTAATTCCGCCATATCACCCAACACAGCTACTCGATAGCCATCATAGGTCGTCAGTACATCGATGGCCGCACGGGTTGATTCCGGATTCGCATTGTAAGTATCATTAATAACACTATAACCCGCGCTCACTTCTGTTATTTCCAGCCGCCCTTTTACACCTTTCAGACCACTGAGTGCGGAGTGAATTCGGCTCCACTGTATACCCAGTGCACTAGCGCCGCAGGATGCCGCCAAGGCATTGGCAATATTATGCTTTCCTGGCAGAGGGAGTGAAACCAGCTCTCGCCCCCCGTCCCAACAGAGTTCAAATTCAGAAGATGCAGGGGCCAAACGAATAGACTCAGCCCAAACATCTGCGTGTTTGTCTGCAGACAAACTAAAAGTCATGACCTTTCTGTCACCCGCCATGCTACGCCATGCATCTATGGCCGGATCATCCGCATTCAATACTGCAATGCCGGTATCGCTCAGCGTTGTTACAATCTCGCCCTTGGCAACCACAATATTTTGATAACTTCCAAAACCTTCCAGATGAGCACTGGCTGCATTGGTGATAATGGCTACATGGGGCTTGGCCAGTGAGGCGGTATAGGCAATTTCCCCAACCGCACTTGCCCCTAGTTCAATAACGGCATATTGATGGTGCTCAGCAATGCGTAAAAGGGTTAATGGTGCTCCAATATCATTATTCAGATTACCGAGCGTGGAAAGCGTTGACCCCTGCTCAGCCAAAATAACAGCCAACATCTCTTTTACTGAGGTTTTGCCACTGCTGCCTGTCACGGCAATAACCTTCCCACCAAACAAATCTCGATTGTATGATGACAAGGCACCCAGCGCTTTTAAGGTATCAGCCACCTTTACCTGTGGAATTTCGACCGGCTGAACCTCGTCCACCAAAGCCGCTATAGCCCCCTTTTCCATCACACTTGACACATAGTCATTGCCATTAAAGTTTGGACCCTTTAGTGCGATAAAAAGGTCACCGCGGGTGATGGCGCGCGAGTCGGTACTAACCGATGAAAAATGTTCATCATTCCCTACCAGCGTCCCACCGGTCACGGCAGCCAGTTGTGAAAGAGATAACAACCCAATCACTTATTTACTCCCACTTCAAGGTACTGCTCTACCACTTCGATATCACTGTAAGGCGTTCGTACACCTGCTACGTCCTGATAATCCTCATGACCTTTTCCTGCCACCAACACCATATCGTTCTCTGTAGCTAACTGAATACTATGCTCGATAGCCGTACGCCGATCATGAATAACCTGCACATGAGCATCACTACCGAACCCTTGCAACACGTCTTCTACAATTTTTTGGGCATCTTCACATCTCGAATTGTCGTCAGTAACAACAATTTCGTCGGCGTATTTTTCTGCCACCTTAGCCATCAGTGGTCGCTTACCCGGGTCTCGATCGCCACCACAACCAAACACGCACCATACCTTCCCATCACAGTGCAGCCTTACCGCTTGCAAAGCATTTTCCAGTGCATCCGGGGTGTGCGCATAATCAATAATCACCCCTGGCTTCCCCTTAACGCTGTACCGCTGCATTCGACCGGTAACCGGCTTAAGCTGGGCAATTTCCCGACATATTTCTTCCAGTCCATACCCCATAGCCAGCGCAACACCAACAACTGCCAACACATTACTTAGGTTAAATGCACCCAACAGCTCACAATTCAGTTGAAACGTTCCCCAACACCCGGACAACTCAGCAAAAATTCCTTTTTTCGTATATTGCACACGATCCACCGTGATATCTGCTGGCTGGCTGATACCATAGCTGATTACCCGAGTAGAAGGTGCCAGTGAGTTCACTAACGCTCGACCGTACTGATCATCAAAATTAATAACCGCAAAAGAGAGACCCGATCTTTTAAACAAGGCTCTCTTTGCGTCGCCATAAGCTTCCATCGACTCGTGATAGTCGAGATGATCCCTGGACAGATTGGTAAACACTGCCCCCGTAAAATGAACATTATCCACACGCCCCTGATCCAGCCCATGGGAAGACACCTCAATTGCGGCCGCCTCTGCTCCCAGCCCAACCAGATTTGACAGCACCTGCTGCACGGTTACCACATCGGGCGTGGTATGAGTTGCGGCCTTCAATTCACCTGGCAACCCATACCCTAGAGTTCCAATAATCCCGGTTTTTTCACCCAGACCACCTAACACACTGGCAAGATATTGTGATACCGAGGTTTTACCATTGGTCCCTGTCACACCAATCACTTTCATATGTGTTGATGGCGAACCGAAAAAACGGTCTGCAATTTTTCCCACATGGCGCTTCAACTCGGGAATAAACAGTTCAACTGAGTCGCCATCTTCACAAATACTCACTACGGTCTGATCACTTTCAACCAGCACGGCAACAGCACCATTAGCAATGGCTTGAGGAACATAGGCTCGAGCAGACGAATTAAACCCTTTTAAGGCAATAAACAGATCGCCTTTTTTGACCTTTCTGCTATCAAGCGCAATACCGTATACCCGACAATCCAATACCGACGGAAGTGTGAAGATCTCTTTTAACAGTGCGCTAAGTGTATGCTCCCTAGGTTCTATCGCCATCATGATCAACCCTTCTTTTTAGTGTCTTGGTAAGACGTGCCAAACTGCTGATCAGCCATTACTGGCAGGTTATCTGGTGTTACATTGAGCAATCGCATAGTGCCAGCCATTACTCTTGAAAAAATCGGGGCTGCCACTTCCCCACCGTAGTACTCTTGCCCCTGGGGACCGTCAATGACCACAACTGCAGCCACACGCGGCCCTTCAATAGGAGCGACACCGGCAAACAAGGCCTTGTATTGGCTCTCTTCATAACCACTTCGACCGACACTATGCACGGTTCCAGACTTTCCACCCACATCATAAGCCGCTACTTTTGCCCGAGTGCCCGTACCACCTTTTTCAACAACTTTCTTGAGCATTCTGCGGACATTTTGCGCCACTCCCGCCGCCATAACTTTTTCAGTCGCAACTCGTTCTTCGACTTTCAATAGACTCACCGGAGCTTTCAGCCCGTCATTACCAAGCACCATATACATTTGAGCCAACTGCAGCGCATTAACACTGACTCCATAGCCGTAGGACATGGTCGCAACTTCAATCGGTCGCCACTTCACAGGGTTCCGCAGCAAGCCAATGCTCTCACCCGGGAAACCGGTTCCCGTAGCCTGCCCAAACCCCATCCGGTAAAACATGTCCCATACCACTTCACCGGATAAATCCAGTGCAATTTTACTCGTTCCCACATTGCTCGACTTGGCTATGATGGTGGACAAATCAATAACACCGTAGTTCCGGTGATCTCTAATCGACTTTCGCCCCACCCGAAAATAACCGGGAGCCGTATCAATCGTCGTGGCCGGGTAATACTTTCCAGACTCTAGCGCAGCAGCAATGGTTACAGGCTTTACTGTGGAGCCTGGTTCGAACACATCAGTAATCGCTCGATTGCGTAATGCCGACGTTGCCAGACTTTCACGATTATTGGGGTTGTAAGAGGGCTGATTCACCATTGCCAACACCTCTCCCGTCTCCACATCAAGAATAACCATGGAACCGGCTTTAGCTTTATGAGCCAGAACGGCTGCCTTTAACTCTCGATACGCGAGATACTGAACCCTCATATCCAGACTCAGATTCAAAGAGCGACCGGGTTGGGCATCCTGAATCAGGTCAAGATCCTTAACCACAGAACCACGTCGATCTTTCAGAACGCGCTTTTTACCCGGATGCCCGGTTAGCCAGTCCTCATAAGCCAGTTCCACGCCTTCCTGGCCCATCTCCTCGATATTGGTAAATCCCACCACATGTGAGGCAACCTCTCCAGCCGGATAGAAGCGCTTATACTCTCGTCGACTATAGACACCTTCGAGTTCCATCTCAGTAACTCTGGCCGCCTGCGAAGGCGCAATTTTTCGCTTGAGATAAATAAACTCTCTGCTTTGGTTTTGTGAAATACGGTTTTCCAACCACGCCTCACTGACTTCTAGTTTATTAGCCAGCAACTTGAGTTGGCGGGGCGTTAAGTCCAACTCTTGAGGGTTAGCCCACACCGTTTCCACCGGCGTACTAACCGCTAAAGGCTCACCAAACCGGTCAGATATCATTCCACGATGGGCGTCTATTTTTTCGTGGCGTATTGTACGAGCATCACCTTGATCCCTTAAAAAGGCCCGATCAACAACCTGCAACTCCACCGCACGATAAAGAAGCGCCAGCACAGCAACCGCAAAAACGGACACAACAAACCAGAACCGCCAAACTGCGATACCTTGCTTGTCATCCATCCGTTCGTTTTTTGCGCCAATGTCGCCGCTCATTTCTTCCCTATCCTCAGAAGAGGTCGATCAGTTATTGTTATTGCCTTTCGCCTTCTATTTACTCAGCCATGTTACGAATGAGTTACTACTCTATGACGACGAAATCCTTTGACTCGGGTATTTTCATATCCAGCTTAGTTATTGCTATGTACTCTATCCGCCCATGGGCACTCCAGGCACTTTGCTCCAGGAGCAACTGACTCCACTCCATCTGATACGCGTCCCGCTTCAACTGTAATCGCTTAAGTTCTGCAAAAAGCTGTCGGTTATGGTGAGCTGAATACACCACTGCAACCGCACTTCCTAGCAAAACAACACACATCAAAATAGTTATTAAAGGTGATTTTCTTAACAGAGCGCGAAATATCGCTCGAGAGAAAAACAACCACTCTTTAATCGGTGTCAAACAAGCTTCTCCATAACCCTCATTACGGCACTACGGGATCGAACATTGTGTTCAACTTCCTGCTTGGAAGGTTTTATTGCCTTGCCAATCAACGCAAATCGCCGATCAATCTCATCATCCCTAATCGGCACACCAGGAGGCGGCTCAGCCCCTTTCACCTTATTTCTCATAAACCGCTTAACCATGCGATCTTCTAACGAGTGAAAGCTAATAACGACCAGTCGCCCACCCGGCTTTAGTTCCTCAGATGCAGACTCCAGTACCGCCTCCAAATCACCCAATTCGTCATTCACTTTAATCCGAATCGCCTGGAATGCCCTGGTAGCAGGATTCTTGCCCTTTTCCCAGGCGGGATTCGCATCAGCGACAATCTGGGCCAGCTTTGCAGTCGTATCAATAATCCCTTTTTCACGATGCTCAACAATCGCCCTAG
>JBFKTM010000038.1:0-11219 GCA_041636295.1 Oleiphilaceae bacterium | reverse complement strand
ATGACGGCAAAAGCACCCTAATTGGGCGTTTGCTACACGACTCCAAAATGATCTATGAAGATCAGTTAGAGTCGATCAAAGCGGATAGCATTAAATCAGGCACCAATGAAGGTGAAATGGATCTAGCACTGCTGGTAGACGGCCTTCAGGCCGAACGCGAGCAAGGCATTACAATCGATGTAGCCTACCGATTTTTCTCAACAACAAAACGAAAGTTCATCATTGCCGACACACCGGGGCATGAGCAATATACCCGAAACATGGCAACCGGCGCATCAACCGCCAATCTGGCTATCATTCTGATTGATGCCCGCTATGGTGTTCTTACCCAGACTCGACGCCATTCGTTTATTGCCTCGCTACTGGGCATTAAACATGTTGTTGTCGCTATCAACAAAATGGACATTGTTGACTTCAGTGAAGAACGCTTCAATGAGATCAAGGCGCAGTACATCGAATTTGCCTCACAACTGAACCTGGAAAACATTCACTTTGTGCCCATTTCCGCATTGAAAGGCGACAATGTGGTAGATCGCAGTGAAAACATGCCCTGGTTTACTGGCAAACCACTCATGGAAATTCTCGAAACCGTCGAGATTGCGGCAGATCGTAACTTTGAAAACTTCCGCTTCCCGGTGCAATACGTTAACCGACCCAACCTGGATTTCAGGGGGTTCTGTGGAACGGTAGCAGCAGGCACCATTCACCCGGGCGATGAAATCATGGCGCTGCCTTCACGTCAGGTAAGCACCGTAAAAGAAATCGTAACCTTCGATGGTAACCTAGATGAAGCCTTTGCGGATCAAGCCGTAACGCTGACACTAAAGGACGAAATCGACATCAGTCGTGGCGACATGATCGTCAAGACGAACGACCTTCCGGAAGTTAGTGCCTCTTTTGATGCTCACGTGGTATGGATGGCAGAAGATGCCCTAAAGCCTGGCAAGCTATATAACATTAAGCTGGCCACCAGCTCAGTTACCGGTTCTGTTCAAAAGATACTGCATCAAATTGATGTTAATACACTAGAAAAAGACAGTGTAGAGCAACTGGATTTGAACAGTATCGCGCTATGTCGTTTCCACTTGAATCAACCCGTAGCCTTTGACCCTTATCAGAAAATTCGTACCACTGGTGCATTTATCATTATCGACCGCCTGACGAACGTCACAATTGGCGCCGGTATGATTGCCAATGCATGTGACGAAGGTGACTTGGGTGAATGGACACCGGTTTCAAGGGAAGAGAGAGCCATACGCCTCAACCAGCAGCCACTACAGATCGCTTGTACCGGAGCAGCAGCAGAGCAACTGGCGCTTGCCGTTGAACGTAAGCTGTTTGATATGGGTAAGACAGCCGTTGTTCTATCCGAAATCAATACAGCAGACGACCTAGAGCGCAATAAAGTCGCACAGGCACTCAAACAAGCAGGTTTGATTGCTGTTACGGTAATCAATTCAGCAACTGAAGACGCTGACATTGTTCTATCTGCCGATAGCGACAGCCAGCTAACCGGCGATATTAACAAGCTAGTCGAAAAGCTTCGTTAGAAACAGGTTCAAGGTTCAAGGTTCAAGGTTCAAGGTTCAAGGTTCAAGGTTCAAGGTTCAAGGTTCAAGGTTCAAGGTTCAAGGTTCAAGGTTCAAGTAAAATTGTAGGTCTTACTTGCACCTTGTCACTTGTAACTTGCACCTTGTCACTTATCACTTGTCACTTGTCACTTGTCACTTGTCACTTGTCACTTGTCACTTGTCACATAAATCTTGCCACTTTGAACATCTAAGTTACAATATCCGACCTGTTTAACTCATCACACCACTCGGATATTTATCATGGCCATTAAGTCTCTCGTTATTCATCGTATTACTCGCTGGCAAGATGACCAACCTGCTGAACTAGGGCTGAGGGATGAGCTTCTTACGGTAACCGCTGATTACGAGTCGCTGCTATCTCAAGAGAAAAAGCTGTTCAACGGTAAGCCCGGCAAGAAATATGGTCGATTTAGTGACGATGTGGCCGAGCACCCATTCTCCCGCTGGCTGCAGGAAGCAGTGGAAGAGAAAATGAGCTTCCTAAGCTTCTCTCATAAAGCAGTCGAAACCTTTAAACAACATCTTGATGAGCAGCCGATCACGCTAGACGGCTATCTGATGTTTGTTTTAGACAGCCGCGCCGATGGTGATGTATTTTACCTGTTGTTTCTAGAGACCGCCTCCGGCATGGAGCTTAGCCGCTCGTTAGAACTCGAAACCGTCGACTACCTGAACACCTCAAAATTGGATATGGCGGCCCGCATTGAGCTCACAGACTGGTTGGGAGACTCCCCCACGGAAGACTATTTTGTTCTTGCCGTAAGTCGCAGCGCAGCAAAAAGTGGTGATATTTTTGCCAAGACACTGGGTTATCAGAACAGCATCGACACCGAAAAAGAGACTGAAACCCTGCTCGACACATTAGAAAAGTACACCAAAAAAGTGGAAAGCAAAGACGCAACTCAATACCGCAAGAAAGCCTATGATTTTTGCGTTGAACAGCAGCAAATGGGGGAACCGGTACAACTGGAACAATTATCAAGCTACCTTGATGAAAACGAACCTCAGCGATTTGCCAGCTTTGCCCGCGAAGAGCAATCCTTAAATAGTGAAACCGAGTTCCGCCCTGACAATCGTAAATTAAAACATTTAGTGCGATTTACCGGAAAAGGCAACGGCATGAGCCTCTCCTTCTCATCAGACTTAATTCAGTCATCCGTCCACTACAATCCAGCCAACGATACATTGACCATCACAGAAATACCCAAAAGCCTGAAGGCACAGCTCGCAAAGTTTATTAATAAAGAAGATGAGTAGGCTTAGGCTTATTTACTTGAACCGTAATTTTAAAAGACGGCATCCAGCAATAATTTGAAACAGCCCGATAATCAGAGGCCCCATTGTGGTAACCACTGATTTTATCACCTTAACCATGGATCCTGCGGCTTGACCGCAGGAGTCAAGGGTGAGGCTTCGAGCATGGCAACATTACCTAAATGCAAGTAGGCGCTAAGGTAACCAGGGTATAACTAGTGCCCGCCCAGAAACATCGAACTTTTGAGAAATGTTCCGTTGTAGGTCGGGTTTCGCCTAAAGCGCCTACTTTTGGTAACCCGACAAATCAGTATCTTAACGGTAATCATTGTCGGGTTAAAACCCGACCTACGCTAAAAATCGTCGTTTCTGGATGGGCACTAACTAGTCATTTCTGATAAAACCAAACACCCCCATCTAGCACTTAACACCAATACCACTCATAATCAGCCAACCGACATAGCCGGAACCAATCGCTAACAGGCTAATACCTAACAAACCTAACAGCCATTTTGTCACTGCAAAACGCTGGCGAGTATTCGTAGCGTCTCGTTGATCTCGTTTCTCCAGTTCACGCCCCACCTCCAGCATTAACTTCACTTCAGGAGAGGCTCGCTCGATCAGAAACGAGGCTGCTTCAAACCACTGACTGTCTTTTCTCCCATTACGTAAGACTCTAATCGCTTCATTCACACTCAGAAATGCCATGCTCTTTCCTGCAACACTGATAACACGCTCTATTATTGTCAGTAGGATGGAGAATCAATTAACTATGTTCCAGCAGTCCACTGCGGTAGAAGTGATCTAATTTTTCCATATAGGGGGCAATATCGATCCCCTGTTGAGCCAACCACTGATCGCTGTAATAGGTATCCAGATAGCGCTCCCCGGCATCGCAGATCAGAGTCACGACACTGCCCTTTTCGCCGGCAGCCTGCATTGCCGATATTTTGTTAAAGGCAGCATACAGATTGGTACCGGTAGAACCACCGCATTTTTTATTCAGTATTTTCTCTGCAAATCGCATCGTGGCGAGCGAGGCGGCATCACTTATCCGTATGGCATCGTCAATCACCGACGGAATAAACGATGGCTCAACCCGGGGTCTGCCGATCCCTTCTATTCTCGATGACTGCTGGATGGTTAGGTTGTTATCGCCCCCCAGGTAGTAATCGTAAAATACAGACCGCTCAGTGTCCGCTAAACAGAGCTGAGTCGCCTTGCACTCATACCTGATATAACGACCAATGGTGGCAGATGTTCCGCCGGTCCCGGCACTCATCACCAACCACGTAGGCGTACTGTAACGTTCCTGGGACATCTGGGAATAAATTGATTCGGCAATATTGTTATTGCCTCGCCAGTCAGTGGCCCGCTCGGCATAGGTGAACTGATCCATATAGTGACCATTGAGTTCTTTTGCCAATCGTCTGGACTCCTCATAGATCAGCGGTGGTTCCACTAACTCACACCTGCCACCATAAAAGGCTATCTGATCGATCTTTTGTTTTGAGGTCCCTTTCGGGATCACCGCAATAAAGGGCAAGCCCAGCAACCGGGCAAAATAGGCCTCTGATACAGCGGTGCTGCCGGAAGACGATTCAATAATAGGCGTTCCCTGTTTAATCCAGCCATTGCACAATCCATACAGAAATAGCGAACGGGCCAAACGGTGTTTCAAACTGCCAGTGGGGTGAGTAGACTCATCCTTAAGATATAGATCGATATCTTTACTCGCTGGCAGTTCAAGTTTAATAAGGTGTGTATCTGCAGATCGTTTAAAGTCTGCATTAATCTTACCGATTGCCTGGTTAACCCAATGCCCCATACCTGCCCTCAATACGTTAAATTACCCAAAGATATCTGACCTAGTTTATAGCACAAACCTTCAATTTGCCTTATTACCCTCTCACGGCTATTTAGACGCAAGTCACTTTCTATCATTTTTAACTTGCCAATAAGTAGTCATTCGCTGTTCAATAATCACCCGTCGATTAATTGATATTTTGTACCAAACTATGAATTCTTTACTGTTAACCTGCATTATCGTCACGCTGGCCATGATCCCCATCTATCTGGTCCGTCAGCTTCGCACCAGCCAACAGGCGTTGATTCAATCAGAAAAGGCTCGCCTGCAACTAGAGTCAGGTCTAAAGTTCAATGCCAAAGAGGATTCGCCCTCCACTACTTACCCCAATATGCGAGTAATCGTCGAGATATCCGATCCCATTGCGCTGGCCAAGCGAGAACAACCCCTGACCAGGTATGTCAGTCAACTGGCACCGGACCTGATTATTCAAAAAGTCTACGAACAAGTCGCTAACGAAATAGCAACCGGGCTGAAAGAGAAGCAGGTAGCAGCCCAAACCACCATAGAAGTACGATAATAGTGTTATAACAAATGAGTAATAAGTGATGGAAATGGAGACTCTAGATTTACTAACCCTATCAGTGGCAGTTATTGCTTTATCACTCAACCTCTATCTGCTAAAGCAAGCCCGGAATTTGAAACATCGCGCTATTAATAACCACCTTGGAACGCTCAGATTACTTGATCATGTAAATAAACAGCGCGCCCATAAAGAGTCATTCAAATACAAGCAAGCACTGGTAGAACGAACCGTATTGGGTGGCACGACCGCTGTCGAAAACATCCATCAAACTATCTCCGATACCGCGTTTAATGTCATTGAGTCCCTCTCTTCAACCAACAAGATAAAATCTCACAGCCGAAAACTGAGGGATATTCACGACCAAACCGCAAGCGGTGTCTATAAGTCAGTGAAAGTCGTCAACAAACAAGTCGGCGTATTAACTGATACCCTGCTGTCGCCAACCAGTCAGACAGACTCTCAATCAGCTCAAAAGCGACCACCCAAAATCCAGAACATTAGCCAAAAAAGGAACCGCAAACCCTCCTCCCTCTAACAGCCACCCTCGACCTTAGCGCCTAAGTCCACCACCTGTCTTTCAAATTTTCACGTTTAATTGTTGCATTGTCCTACAGTCTGACATATTTTATAAATACGGCTATTGGTTGCGCTAAGGTTTTTCAAGCGTGAAATCTTCCACTATCAATATGAAGTAACTGCTATGCCACTCATCGCCACTCTACTGGAAAGACTGTTTCCCGCAGACAAACAGCCAACGCAAACACGGGACAGCCAAAGCATAGCGGCCAACAAAGCCCAATGGGCAAAAGTGGCCAAGATCTCTCATTCGCCTGTCAGACGACGTGTAACCATTACGAAAATCATTGATGAGACGCCCACTGCCCGTTCCATTGTTTTTACAATGGACGATGCCGCCCCTCTCACGTTTTGCGCAGGGCAGTTTATAACCTGCTGCTTTAATATTGATGGGCACGAACATCGTCGCGCTTTCTCCCTCTCCTCAGCCCCTGATACACAGCAATACCAGATAACCGTTAAGCGAATTAATAAAGGCAAAGTATCAAGCTTTATTCACCAGCAGCTTGTGGTGGGCGATGTCTTTTTTATATGGGGCCCCAGTGGGGATTTTATTGTGCCGGAACAGGCAGAACAGTGTGTATTTATTACGGCGGGTTCAGGAATCACGCCAGTTAAATCCCAGATTGACGACCTGACTCGCCATCATAACTGCAGAGATTTAACACTCATTCACTGCAGTCATGATGCCAGGCAGGCTATCTTTCACAAACCTCTTAGCGCACTGAACAAACAGTATCCATCCTTCAAGTACCACCTGGTCACCAGTCATACCTTGTCAGGTCAGCCTTCACGCAAAGGCCGACTGAGCCCCGAAAGACTCACTAAGTTAGTGACTGACTTCTCCACCCCTCATTTTTTTGTCTGCGGGCCAGCCTCATTCAATCAATGGGTAAACAATTTTCTGGTTGCCAAAGGCGTTGCGAATCAAAAAATTCATACCGAACACTTTATAGGGGCCCCCAGGAAACACGCGCCCCACCCAACTACACCGCAACAAATCCGATTTTCCAAATCAGGGCAAACGGTCATCGCACAACCAGGCCAGTCCATTTTGGAAGCAGGCTTAGCAGCGGGAGTACCATTGGCTTACAGTTGCCAGATGGGGGGCTGTGGCCACTGCCGTATTAAAGTTACCGAAGGGCACGTCATCAGCGACCAACCCAACTGCCTTTCTGACGACGAAACCGCTCAAGGCTACCGATTGGCATGTCTCTCTTACCCGTGCACTGCTACACAGATAGAAGCCTGAAACCATGCACCCACCGCCCAAAAAGGAGAAAGCTTATGATGCTCGATAAAATGCTGGAAGGCGTCCCTAGCCATGCACGCAGTCGTGTCGAGGCGACCCTTGAGAATGTCTCCCTCATGATGCAGGTGAAAAGCCCCAAGGTGGCAGCCTCAATGGCTCCCTCAGCAATTCGCGGCCTGTTTCTGCGCCAAGGGAAGCAGGGAGACTACCAGAAGATGAAATGTAGCCACGAGGTACATTTTGATCTCAAATACGGGCTCGACTTTCCAGAGATGAATGAACTCTATCGCAGAGCTGTGAGCAATCAGTGGGACGGTGACAAGGATCTCGACTGGTCTACCCCGGTGGATCCATTGAACCCTGAAATCCCCATCATCAACCCGGATTTTCTCCCATTCGATGGTCTTCGTGAGTATGGTATAAAACTCAATAAAAAAGAGCAGGCTTATGCAAACTACAGCCTGGTAACCTGGTTTCTTAGCCAGTTTATGCACGGCGAACAGGGGGCACTCTATGCATCGGCTCAGGTCACCGAAAGTGTGCAGTGGATGGACGGCAAACTATATGGAGCCACCCAGGTCATGGATGAAGGGCGACATCTGGAGGTATTCCTGCGTTACCTTGACTGCAAAATGGAAAAAACCTATCAGGTTAACGACAATCTTTTTGTCATTATTGACGACCTGCTGACAGACTCACGCTGGGATATGAAATTTCTGGGCATGCAGATTATGGTGGAAGGGCTCGCATTGGGTGCATTTAGCACGTTACACAACAATACCCGAGAGCCCTTACTCAAAAAGCTGCTTCGCTACGTTATTCAGGATGAGGCACGTCATGTGCATTACGGCGTGCTGGCACTGCATGATCATATCAAGCATGAGCTGTCAGAACAGGAGCGGCAAGAGCGTGAAGACTGGGCGTTCGAGGTGGCACTGTTGATGAGAAACCGCTTTATGGGGCATGAGGTCTATGAAGAACAGTTCGAAGGGCTTATGACCCGCCGCCAATGGAATAAGTTCATCACAGAATCACCGGCGATGCAGCGCTTTCGCAATCAAATGTTTAAACGACTGATTCCCAACCTGAGCCATATAGGGCTGATGACCCCACGCATGAGAAAACACTATGAGCAGGCCGGACTTTGGAAGTTCACAACGGGTAAAAATGCCAGTGAGTTAACCGAGAAAGACTGGATGGCCGACCTTGTTTAAACCATCACTAACGGAAGATCTAAGCCACTCCGCCCTTATTAATTGTTCAGCCAACGAAATACAATTTGAGGCAAATGGGCGATTATTCTCAGCCTTGGTGGAAGGACCTGACGATGGTGTCTTAGTCGTTTGTCTGCATGGTTTTCCTGACAATAATCTAAGCTTCCGTTATCAGGCCATTGCGTTGGCTAACCAGGGCTATCGGGTGGTTCGCCCAATGCTCCCTGGTTATGAGCCAACCTCACTTCGTCTCGATAATAACTATAATCTGGACAATGTCTCCGATGACCTGATCGCGCTAATTCACGCAATCAAAGTCAAGCTCCGCTATTGTCACCCAATCCACCTGATTGGCCACGACTGGGGCGCCATTTCCGGATTCGCAGCGGTCGTGAAGAGGCCCGACCTATTTCGTACATTTACCTCCCTGACCATCCCCTACAACCTGTCCATCACTAACACCCTATTCAGGTCGCCGGGGTATCTATTTAAACAGGCTTGGTACATTGAGTTGTTTCAATTGAGAGCCGTTGCGGAATATCTATTGGAAAGGGACGATTGGCAGCTGGTCAATCAGTTAATCTCACGGTGGAGCCCAAATTGGAAAATCCCAGTCGAAACGCTGAATAGCATAAAAGCCACACTCGCCTCACCCGGGGTTAAGCACGCCGCTCTCGCTTACTATCGCTCACTCTTCAAGATGGATAAACAGGCAGTACTCTCTCGAAAGCTACTCAATAGAGAGGTGCATGTTCCAACATTGATGATAAGGGGTAAAGATGACGGCTGCATTCCCGCTACGCTTTGGAAATCACTTAACTCTTCCTCGTTTAAATCTGGCTACCAGCTGAAAACCATTGAGGGAGGGCACTTTTTTCATCAGGAAAGCCCGGAAACGACCAACCGGATACTGGTCGAATGGTTATCACGCAATTACGAAAACGGTTTATTGCTCAACCATACTGACTGATAAGGTGCCAACTCTAATGTTCCATGGAGATCTTGATACGGCTCACCTGAAATAAGGTCCACCCAGTCATCAGTTCCTACCAGGTTAATTGATGTCAGTGGAATAAGCTGAGGGGTATCCGATATATTATTGATCGCAAAGATACTCTGATCTCGTTGCAAGCTCTGCCGCCAAAAGGCAAATATTTCATCGCCTAAATGCAATGTATATTGGGTGGCATTGGGGTGAAAAGCGGGTTGTTTTATCCTGATATCAATCAGCTTTTTAAGCCCGGTAAAAACGATGAAGTGTTGTGACTCTTCGTTGTTAAGTACGCTCTCCAAAATGGCGTAGTACCACTGATGTCTATTAATCGAACGATGATGCCCTGTACGTTTCATACGGTCATAGTCGTTTCCCGTTGCTAATAGACTGTGTACATAGATAGCCGGTATACCTTCTAAGGCCAGCATAATGGCATGGGCACACATAAAGCGCTGGATTTGCCACTGGTCCTCTCCTTTGACCGTCCCTTTTAGTGCATCAATCAGACTGATGTTGATTTCATAAGGTTTGTTCTCCCCATTATCGAGAGCGCGCCAGGATATTTCACCACCAAACGCCATCATGGTTTCCAACAGTAGTCTTATCTCGTCATCAGACAATAGCCCTTCTGCAGGACGAAGGCCGATACCGTCATGGGAGGCCACAAAATTCAAGTAGGTGGTGCCCATCTGGGCCGGCGGCATACTCATTAACCAGTTTTTTAAATAGTGTGAATTTCCGGTTAATAACGTATTAACTAACAATGGAGGTAATGAAAAGTTGTAAACGACATGCGCTTCGTTTGAGTTCCCAAAGTAGGAGAGGTTTTCTCGGTTGGGGATATTGGTCTCAGTAATAATCACTGCATCCGGTTTACAAGACTCAATCAAGGTTCTTAAGAGCCGGACAAGTTCATGGGTTTCAGGGAGATTGAGACAGTCGGTACCAACCTTTTTCCAAATAAAAGCAACGGCATCCAGCCTGAAGACAGAAACGCCAGCATCAAGATAACGTTTTATAATGTGAACAAATTCAATCAATACCTGCGGATTTTGAAAGTTCAAATCAATCTGGTCGTGACTAAAGGTACACCAAACCTGCTTAGTGCCCTGAGGAGTAGTAACCTCTCGTAGTAGCGGGCTGGTTCTTGGCCTAACCACCTTTGACAAGTCATCATCCAGTGACGCCTCTACAAAATAGTTAGAGCCAGGTTCATTGCCTGAAAGGTAGTTCTTGAACCACTGACTCTCCGCCGAACAATGATTAAGGACCAAATCAGCCATCAGTTTAAAGTCTGCGGCAATCGCTTGGATATCAGACCAAGAGCCCTGATGATTATTAACGGCGGTATAATCAATTACTGAAAAGCCGTCATCCGAGCTGTACGGAAAAAAGGGCAAAATATGAACACCGCTGATTGTGCCCGCCAAATACTGATTAAGAAAGCGGTGTAAGCATTCCAAAGGGTTGACCACAGTATCAAGAAAGGTATCCCCATAAGTAATGACGAAAACATCCTCTTGTCCCCAATGATTTTGATACTGTGCAGGTAACGTATAACCTTTTTCATGCAAAGCGCCTATCGCATCGATTAAGCGATCAATCAAAGATGCTTGCTGGGTCTTCGAAAGACCTGGATAAATCACATCCAGATGAGTTTTCACCCTAAATCTAAGCTCATTCACCATCGTTCGCCCTTTTCTAGCGGATTTTACAGGTTATTACACGAGGCTATGCCTTGCTGAACTCTTCGTAATCCAACTCGACCGCACTTTTTATTTGTTCAAAAATATCCGGTATCGCACTGGAAACACGATTCCAGCTAGGAATAAATGGCTTTTCCATTGGGCGCTCTAAAAACTGATTCCCGGCCTTCACAATGTTTTGGGTAAACAGTTCAACGGCCTTTTCTTCAGAATGAATATCAAAATCCAGCCCGTTGAT
>JBFKTM010000037.1:0-11253 GCA_041636295.1 Oleiphilaceae bacterium | reverse complement strand
GTCCCGGCGGCGGATCTATTACTGCTTTTTATACTGTTTTAACGGAGGGGGATGATCAACAGGATCCAATTGCTGATGCATCGAGAGCGATCCTGGATGGGCATATCGTATTGTCTAGAAGGCTGGCAGAAGAGGGGCATTACCCCGCTATTGATGTGGAAGCATCAATCAGTCGAGTTATGCCTCATATTGTTACGCCTGAACACATGAAAAATGCTCAAAAATTCAAGCAAGTCTATGCCCGGTATCAGCAGGCGAGAGATTTGATTAGTGTTGGTGCCTATGTGCCTGGCTCAGATCCTGAGACAGATTTTGCTATTGAGCGGATTGGGGGGATGAAGTCATTCCTGCAGCAAGGCCTGCAAGAGAGCTCACCCTATGACGAGAGTGTATCGCAATTGGGACAGGTTATGGGGGCGACTCCAACGGCCACTTCGATCGCAGATGGCAGTGTTGAACCTCCGATATCATAGCGCTAAGAGGTTTTGGAAATGAGACGATCAAAGCGGCTACAAGTGGTGTTAGCTTTGGCACAACGCAAAGAAGAAGACGCACTGAAAGCGATGCAGAGTGCTCAAAATACGCTCACTCAACAGAATCAGAAGTTACAAGAACTGGTTCAGTATCAGCAGGAATACCAACAAGCGTTGCGGGAGGCGTACCAAAATGGAGCCACTGCGGCTAGTTGCAGTACGTACCAGCATTTTCTATCGCAAGTTGGCGGTGCCATAGAGCAGCAACAGCAAATTACCTTATTGGCCGAACAGCAACTAATGAAAAGTCGTCAGCATTGGCAAACACTGCATGAAAAGCAGCGGGGAATGGGAGACCTTATTGACCGCTTCAGGGAAGAGGAAGACAAAGCTCTGGATAAACGAGAGCAGAAAATGATTGACGAACTCTCTCAGAGAAAGCGATTTTAATTGTTAACACTAAGCCGTCACACGCACACAGCCTTTAGTGGGCCTTTCCCCATCATCTTATAACGGCAACAATCCTGCACAACATGCCTATTGCAAGCATCGTTAGCTTGCTGAATGCATAAGTTTTTTAGCAAATTCCTGAAACCCTACTAGAGTTAGACTAGAGATAATGGACATAGTCGTATAGCGGTTTACTGTTTGTTGTTCGTATCGTCTTGATAGATGCAAACGGCAAGTGAATGTAGCAGACGGCTTAATAGATGGAAAAGAGTCAGTAATTGCAATGAGTGACTTAATAGAAATAATCTTACAAAGTAATTCAGGGATTGCTCAGGCAGAGACGTTGGCGGGTCTACTTGAAAGTGAATTTCAGAAAAGTAGTCCTGTTGTTATTGATGGCTCAGCAGTCACCAGAATTGACACATCGGTCCTTCAACTACTTTACTCTTTTTGCTCTACAATGAAAGCAGCGGGAGTTAGTGTTTCATGGAAATCCCCTTCTGAAGAACTCTGTGACGCTGCAGAGCGTCTCGGATTAAGAACATTACTGGAATTATAATTAGACAAACTGGAGTCGCAAATGGCAAAGATTTTGGCTGTGGATGATTCAGCGTCAATGCGCCAAATGGTTAGTTTTACGCTTAAAGGTGCTGGCCACGAAGTGGTTGAGGCATCAGACGGTAAGCAGGCATTGGATAAGGCAGGGGAGATACAGGTTGATCTCGTGCTATCTGATGTCAATATGCCCGTTATGGATGGTATCGAGCTGGTAAAGGCATTAAGAGCGTTGCCCAATTACAAATTTACGCCCATTTTAATGCTGACGACTGAATCAGCAGGCGACAAAAAAATGGAAGGTAAGCGTGCGGGAGCGACAGGGTGGTTGGTCAAACCGTTTAACCCTGAACAACTACTGGCGACTATTAAAAAGGTGTTGGGTTAATTACAGGGTATCAGAATGTAATTAAACATTACTAAGCACTCACTAAGCTTTGGGTCAGGACGATGAGTATCGATCTTAGTCAGTTTCACCAAGTGTTTTTCGAAGAGAGCTATGAAGGACTCGACGCGATGGAGTCTGCGTTGCTGAATTTGCAGCCAGACAATGTGGACCCGGAAACGGTCAATGAGATTTTTCGTGCCGCTCACTCAATTAAGGGGGGCAGCGGCACCTTTGGATTTTCTGGCGTTGCGGATTTTACCCATGTTGTAGAGACATTGCTGGATGAAATTCGAAGTGGTAAACGAAAGATTACTTCGGAAACGGTGGATCTCTTTTTAAAATCGGTCGACTGTATTCGTCGTATGATTCAACTGCTGGATGCTGGAAAATCATGCGATATACCTGAGGCGAAAACCCTTAAAGCTCAGTACGAGGATATTCTGGAGCGGGACGAGGAGCCTTCTTCAGCAACAGATAATATCTCTTCCGATACCGCGACTATGATTGCATCTAGCGATGCTGACTCATTGGTCAAGAAGTGGCGAATTGGCTTCAAGCCCGAGCTTGACGTGCTCCGAACCGGAAATGATCCTTTACGTATGTTTCGGGAACTCGCTGAACTGGGGGCGTTGCAGGTTAAAGCCGATGTTTCGCGCGTCCCTCAAATTAGTACAATAGATCCAGAAGCCTGTTATCTCTCGTGGCAATTGGAATTGTGTGCGGACGTTAGCAAATCTTCAATTGAAGAGGTGTTTGAATGGGTTATCGATGAATGTGAGCTCACCATTGAGCCGCTAACCGATGCTAATAACGTAACGGAAGCGTTAACCGAAAAGAGTGAGCCAGTACCGACTCAAAAAGTGCCCGAAAGTGCATTGAATGAACCTGAACCGTTAACTGGAAGTAAAACCATCGTTTCGGTTGTTGGTGGCGTGGATGTAGAGCCCGGTGTGAGGAATCTTGTTGAGAAGCAGGCTACGCCTGATAAGTCAAAAGTTGAAGTGTCCTCTATCCGAGTCGGTATTGATAAGGTTGATAGCCTCATTAATATGGTCGGGGAGTTGGTAATCACTCAGTCCATGCTTGGCGAGTTAGGACGAGACTTCTCAATGGAGCGACTCCCTAAGTTGCTTGAGGGGTTAGATCAGTTGAGCCAAAATACGCGAGAGCTGCAAGAAAGTGTGATGCGTATTCGTATGTTGCCTATTAGTTTTACTTTTAGTCGATTTCCCCGGCTGGTTCATGACTTAAGTCGCTCAATGGGTAAAAAGATTGAACTTAAAATGTTGGGTGAGCAGACCGAACTTGATAAAACGGTTATGGAACGGATCGGAGACCCACTGGTGCATTTGGTACGTAACTCGCTGGATCACGGTATCGAGCAGCCCGAAGACCGGTTAAAGGCGGGCAAGTCAGAAGTTGGTACCATAACCTTAAATGCATTTCACCAGAGTGGCAGCATTGTAATCCAAATTATTGATGATGGTGCTGGCCTGAACAAAACCAAGATAATGGATAAAGCGGTAAAGAATGGCTTGGTTGCTGAGGGTGATTCGTTGCCTGACGAGCAGATACATGACCTTATTTTTAAGCCGGGCTTTTCTACCGCCGACCATATTTCAGAACTATCCGGTCGCGGGGTCGGCATGGATGTTGTTCGCAGGAATATTAATGAGCTTAATGGGTCGGTTGAAGTTGAATCCGTTGAGGGGCAAGGGAGTACGTTTACCATAAGGCTACCGCTAACGCTTGCGATTCTGGATGGGCAATTGATTCGCGTTGGGGATCATGTCTATATTCTCCCCCTTATCTCTATTATTGAGTCCATTCAGTCTTTTCAAGGTATGGTGCATCGTGTGGTTGGAGGCTGTGATCTGCTCCGATTGCGTAATGAATATGTGCCCATTATACGGCTCTCTGACATTTTCAACATTAAACCTGGCGTTCAAGAAATAGAGGATGGATTACTCGTGGTTGTTGAAGGCGATAACATGAAGGTCGCTATATTTGTGGACGACCTGGAAGCACAGCAACAGGTTGTCATAAAGAGTCTTGAAGAGAACTATAAAAAAGTCGACGGTGTATCAGGGGCAACCATTTTGGGAGATGGTACGGTCTCTCTTATACTGGATATATCTGGCTTAATTAAGTTGGCGGGCGTGCAGCGTAACGAATATAAATTGGTTAGCAGTGACGATGGCCGAGCGGCGTAAAAGTAGTGGGGCTTAATAAGTAATCGGGAGGGACAACTGATGACCGAGAAAAAAACAGATGCCGCCGAACTGGCACGGATTAATGGTGAAATCGAAGAAGCTATTACCCATGAACCCTCTGAGCAATACCTGACATTTTATGTGGATAAAGAGGAGTATGGTGTCGATATTTTATCTGTTCAGGAAATTAGAGGCTGGGAGCCGGCAACTGCTATTCCTAATGCACCAGATTATGTGAAGGGTGTTATCAATCTTAGAGGAACGGTGGTTCCAATCATAGATTTGCGTCGTCGCTTTGGTATTAAACAATTTGACTATAGCTCAGTTACTGTAGTGATTGTTGTCAAAGTGAAAGCGGGAAACCGTGAGAAGGTTATGGGTATCGTAGTTGATGCAGTCTCTGAGGTCAGTAATTTCGATCACAGCAATATCCAAGCTGCACCTGAGTTAACGGATAATAAAAATACCGCATTTGTAAAAGGGCTTGGTAGTACTGAAGAGAGCATGGTTATTCTGTTGGATATTAATAAATTGTTAAGTACTGATGAAGACTTGGATTTAAGTGGCATACGTCAGGCAACTCCTGCGTGATTGTAAGGTAAATTACGAATGGGGTGCGATTAGCGTGACTGCGATAATTAATCAAACAAAGGCTTTAAAGGCTGACCAACAGACATCAGAGAGTCGCGAATTTCCTATGTCCGAGGATAATTTCGCGATTATTAGTAAGCTTGCCCACGACTATACCGGTATTGTGTTGGGTGCCCACAAACGGGACATGGTTTATGGGCGACTTGCCAGGCGCATCCGATCGCTAGGGCTATCTAATTTTGATCAGTATTGCGAATTGATTTCTGACCCTGGTTCTGGGGAGATTAATTTCTTTATAAATGCAATTACCACCAATCTCACTTCTTTTTTCCGAGAACCCCATCATTTTGAGTTTTTAAAACATACCGTTTTTCCTGAGCTGCAGCGAAAGCAAAGTCAGAATAAACGCCTGCGTATTTGGTCTGCGGGTTGCTCTACAGGAGAAGAGCCATATAGCCTCTCCATCGTGGTTAATGAGGAAATGAACAAGGCCGGTTGGGATTGTAAAATCCTGGCAACTGACCTCGACTCCAACGTGTTAGCTCATGGCCAACAGGGTATATATGATATTGCCCGAATCAATACGGTATCTGAGGCGAGTAAAAATAGATGGTTTTTGAAAGAGGCTAATAATCCGGGGCTAGTAAAAGTTAAGCCAGCGCTGCAACAGTGCCTGTCATTCAAACGGCTCAATTTGCTTGAAAATTGGCCGATGAAAGGGCCGTTTGATGTGATATTTTGCCGCAATGTCGTGATCTACTTTAACAAGGATACCCAGAGGCAGTTGTTTGATCGTTACGCCAATATCCTGGCCGATGGTGGTTATCTTTTCATTGGCCATTCGGAGTCTCTCCACAAGGTGTCGGACCGCTTTGTCTCGTTAGGTAAAACAATCTATCAGAAAAAGTGAAAATCATGGTAATTACAACAGCGTAAACGTTATGGAAGCAAGAGCAGTCCAGATACCCAGGTCTTTACCAGGGTTTGAGCACATCAACCGATACTGGGATAAACGAATGAATCTGGCTGCGGCGAAGATAATGCCAGGAGAGTTTTATGTCAGCCTACATGGTGAAATGATAGTGACCGTGCTGGGGTCTTGTGTTTCGGCCTGTATCAGAGATAAAGTTCATGGTATTGGGGGCATGAATCATTTCATGCTACCAATACAGGGCGTTCACTCTTCTCCAAAATGGGGAAGTAGTGATATTAGCTCTGCATCTCGTTACGGGAATTGGGCGATGGAGTTCCTGATTAACGAAATACTTAAGGCGGGAGGCGAGCGGCGAAATCTTGAAGTGAAGATTTTTGGTGGTGGTAATGTGCTTTCTAATATGACCAATATTGGTCAGAGAAATATAGATTTTGTCAAAAAGTACCTTTGGAGTGAGGCCTTAGATATTGTTGCCGAAGATATTGGAGACATGTTTCCCAGAAAAGTACTGTATTTCCCTGATACCGGTGCAGTAAAAGTCAGGAAGATGCGTCAAATGAGAAACGATACCGTGATTCAACGTGAAAAAGCCTATATAGAAGATATCAATAAAAAACCGAAGTCCGGTGAAGTGGAGTTATTTTAAGGTTTTATGGAGATAGCAGGTGCGTAAAGTACAGGTATTGGTCGTCGATGACTCTGAGTTGATTCGTAACATCTTAAGCCAGATTATTAATTCATCTGATGACATGGTGGTGGTGGCAACGGCCGTGGACCCCTACGATGCCAGAGCAAAGATAAAACAATTTAATCCTGATGTGCTGACACTGGATATTGAAATGCCCAAAATGGATGGTATTTCTTTTTTGAGGAACTTGATGCGACTGCGACCGATGCCTGTCGTAATGATATCAACACTTACTGAAAAAGGAGCGCCTGCAACATTGGAGGCTTTGGAGTTGGGGGCTGTTGATTTCCTGCCTAAGCCTAAAACAGATCAAATGGTCAGTCTGCAAAACTACGCGTTGGACATTCTGGATAAAATTAGAACCGCATCGAAGGCTAATATTCATTCGCTTGAACGAAGTAAGAAGGCCCAGCGTGATATTCAGCAAGCCAGAGATAACGCCTTACCCTTTAGTTTTAGTCCTGGGCGTGTTATTGCCATAGGCGCTTCTACCGGTGGAACTGAAGCGATTAAAGAGGTATTGATCGGCATGCCAACGAATTGTCCACCGATTGTAATAGCGCAACATATACCCCCGGTTTTTAGTACGACTTTTGCGGACCGCATGAACCGACTCTGTGATATCTCGGTATGTGAAGCGAAACATGATATGGTGTTAGAAAACGGCTGCGCCTACTTGGCACCGGGTGACTCTCATTTGAAAATCAGGCGTATAGGTAATCAGTATTATACTCAAATTGATAACTCTGAACCGGTTAACCGGCATCGTCCCTCTGTGGATGTGTTATTTGATTCAGTTACCGAATCAGCTGCGACGAAAGCGGTCGGGGTTCTTCTGACAGGAATGGGCAAAGATGGCGCTTCAGGACTGCTTAAAATGCGTCAGATGGGGTGTCATACGATCGTTCAGGATCAAGAGAGTAGTGTTGTATGGGGGATGCCTGGTGCAGCAGTTGCCTTGGGGGCCGCTTGTGAGATCATGCCCCTGGAGAAGATTTTTTTAAAGACATTACAACTCTGTGAAAGTAAAAATAGTGATAATCGACGGGGGATTTAATCTAAACGCCACTATTAACGATTTTATACACGAAAAAATTTGCCTATATTGAGATTTACTGTTTATTCTTTCTGTTAGTTATTGATTTTTAGAGATTACTGGAAACATACATTCTTCGACTTGTTTGTTCTGTTGATATAGCAATATAAGTCGAAATTCAGTATAAAACGGTTTTAAACTGCTGCGGTGGTGCAGCGAACTTTGATTAGGGGGCGATATGTCTATTACAACGAGCAAGTCAGCGGATGGTAGTGTTTTGACTATACGGATTAAGGGCCGTTTTGACTTTAGTTCGCACCAGGAGTTTAGAGACTCTTACGAAAACAATGAGAATGTTAAAGAGTATTTAATTGATATGAAGGAAACAACCTATCTGGATAGCTCCGCACTAGGTATGCTATTGCTTCTGAGAGATTTTGCAGGTGGTGATCATGCCAATGTCTCCATTTCAAACTGTAATAGTGATGTTAAGAAGATCCTCACAATCTCAAATTTTGAGCAGTTATTTGAAATAAAATAACTGTTAATTTCCTGCCCGATATCCTCTTTTGAATTTAAATTATTACATAATGCCAAAGGAGGGTGTGGCACAGAGCCTGTTTATCGTTTGGATTATCTATATCGAAGGATATGGGGCGTGGTAGGAAGCTATCAATGAGATAGTCTGTAGTCGGGCTGTAGCAAGACTATCTCCGTGTTTTGCAGTCTCCATACATTACAATAAGAAATAATGGATAAGGCTCGGGATGGAGGTATATCGATGGGATCGGAATCACTAAAGATCTTAATCGCAGATGACAATGACTCAGACAGAATGATTTTGCAGGCGATTGTTCGTAAGCAAGGCCATGAAGTTATTATCGCGAAAGATGGCGTTGAGGCGGTTGAGCAGTTCGAAAAGTGTGCACCTGAAATAATTCTATTGGATGCACTGATGCCTCGCATGGATGGTTTTGAAGCGGCCCGATCCATCAAACAGTTGGCTGGCGAAGAGCTGGTGCCTATTATTTTTCTTACCTCCCTGACTGACGCAGAATCATTGGCTAAGTGTCTTGAAGCCGGTGGGGATGATTTTCTGTCAAAGCCCTATAATCGAATCATCCTGCAAGCCAAAATAAATGCGTTTAATCGCATGCGGGTCATGCATAGCACACTGCAAGAACAGCGAGATCAGATTGCCGAAAATAATGAGCATCTGTTGCAGGAGCAGCAGGTAGCAAAAACCGTTTTCGACAATGTTGCTCATCTGGGGTGTCTTCATGCCAAGAATATAAAACATTTGCTCTCTCCTTTGTCTGTCTTTAACGGTGACGTGCTGCTTGCTTGCCAAAAGCCTTCTGGTGGCATGCATGTTTTACTAGGGGACTTTACTGGGCACGGCCTGCCCGCAGCCATTGGCGCGATGCCGGTAGCAGAAATATTTTATGGTATGACCAATAAAGGGTTTGCCATGACGGATGTATTAAGGGAGATCAATCAGAAGTTAAAGCAGATTCTGCCGGTCGGTTTCTTCTGTTGTGCCTGTATGATTGATATGAGTTTTGCAAGAAGTGATGTTGAGGTGTGGGTCGGAGGGTTGCCTGATGCAGTGCTTTATCGGGCGAATGGCGAGCTGATAAAAATACCTTCAAATCATTTGCCTTTAGGCGTTTTGTCTCCAAATCGTTTTGCAACAGAGACCTATCGATATGAGATGTCGCCAGGGGATCGATTTTTCATGTGGTCGGACGGCATTATTGAGGCGCGTAATGTCGAGGGTGATATGTTTGGGGAGGATCGCCTCTACCAGGTTTATGAAGATGAAAAGGATCCTGCCCAGTTGTTTATGAATATCAAACATCAGGTACATCAGTTTATTGGTGAAGGGGAGCGCGATGATGACCTAACGATGGTTGAAGTCGAGATGGTTCATGAAGATCAACTGGGTCTTGATGGCTCACAGCTGGCAAAGAGTGCACTGCTAGGTCCTGTCAATTGGACTCTGAGTTATCAACTAAGAGGGCAGACGCTTAAAGACTTCAACCCTTTGCCATTACTACTGCATGTCATTATGGAAGTGCCGGGTTTACGTTTGTTTAGTGGCCAGATTTATACCATTCTTGCAGAGCTTACCTCTAACGCCTTGGAACATGGTATTTTAAAATTAGACTCAGGTTTGAAGTCAACCCCAGAGGGGTTTTCTAAATACTACCAATTGCGAATGGAGCGCCTAAACCGGTTGGATGAGGAGTGGGTTAAAATATCTGTTGATCATCGGCCGGATGGGGGCGGAGGGGTCATGATCGTAAGGGTTGAAGATAGTGGCGAAGGGTTCGATTATTCTGGTTTCAAGCAGGTTGAAATGAACACCGATCGTTATTCGGGACGGGGCATTCCTTTACTCGCATCGTTGTGCCGTCGTTTTGAGTATTTAGGGTCAGGGAATATGGTTGAAGCGGAGTATTGTTGGCAGCCAGAGTTGTGAATGTTGGCTACTCTTCTGTTAACACCTTATAACAATGTAATTAGTATTATGTTAATGGTAAGGTGGGTATTGCAGTACAAGTTATAGTTTAAATAGCATTATGATTATTATCGTTGTTGGTATAAACCAGGACAGGTTGTTGTATGAACGAAAATGTTGAACATATTGATTTATCTGCATTGGCTGAATTGAGAGAGGTGATGGAGGAGGAGTTTGATATTTTATTGGAGACCTTTCTGCATGACTCAGAAGAGCGAGTGGAACAGATAAAAAGTGCCGTGAGCGCTCATGATGCTGAGGCGCTTGCCCGTGCCGCTCATAGCTTTAAAGGCAGTTGTACTAATGTGGGGGTGCCTGTATTAGCCCAGTTATGCATGGAGGCTGAAATGAAAGGGAAGAATGGTGAGTTGGAGGGGATTGAAGCGCTTGTTGATGCGATCGAAAAGGCGTTTTCAGATGTCTCCAGATTATTGAAGGAGCAACTCTCTTAACTATTCACTTCTTCCAATTGCTGTGGTTTTAAGAATTGGTCTGTTAATTGCTGTAAATCTCGTAAGTCTAATCTTTAGCTAGCCGTTACAAGTTTCAATACCTGTGTTTTATGGTTAGGAATTATTTTTTATTGGCTTAATGTAATTTACAGAGCAGCATATGAATCCACTACCGGTATCTCTTGATCTCACAAATAATGCGAATAGCAAGCCGGCTGCCAGGGCCTCTAATAATGGAGACTCAGGTAATGATCGGTTTAGGCAGGAGCTTGATAAGCAAGACAAGACAGCCAGTCAACAAGTAGCCGCTTCCGATAATAAGGGGGGGGTTAACAAGCAGAAAGAGGCGGTTAACGACCCCAATAAAGGGGAAACTGTTGCCGCTACTAACGCTCAGAGCGGCGAAAAGTTGCCTGACTCTGCGGCGTTGGATGAGTTGCCTCCACAAGATGCTGACTCTTTAGATACTGACCCTTTAGCGGGTGAATTTCTTTATGGTGATCCAGTCTACTCTGAGTTCGTCATCACATTAGATGCTTCGCTACAATCTGACGACTTGATAATACCCAGCACTCAAACCTTTAACTTGGCCAGTCCAATACAGACAGATACGTTACGGGTTAACTACAATGCCGTATTATCGGATGAGGTGGTAAGTAGTGACGACGTTGTTGTAGACAACTCGCTGCTTATGACGCGACCCAAAGGTAGCGTCGGTTTGCATGGAGTTGACTCACTCAGTGCTGATTCGTCAGGTTTGTCACAAGGCCTGCTACCTGGTGTGGCCAAGGGGGATAAATTACTGGAACAACCGACCGAGAAGCTGATGGCTTTTGCGCAGATAAAAGCTTCACTTGAAGGTGAAAGTGAAATGGCTGCGGAGTTGGATGTTGAGGTAGAAAGTAATATTCGGCCAGGAGGTCAGTTGAGTGACATCCAATTAAAAGAG
>JBFKTM010000036.1:0-11400 GCA_041636295.1 Oleiphilaceae bacterium | reverse complement strand
GCTGGGTTACGAGTTCTGGCTACGCTTTAGAAAATCCGAGTACTTCCAAAACTGCTATGAACTCATCGTGGACTATTTCTTTGAAAAATATGGTGACGCGCAGCTTGCGGTGCTATTTGATGACTTTATGGTTACCCCAGAGCGCGTGATGGAAGAAGCGGAACGGTTTACCCCTCAAGTATTAAAAACACTGAAAGCGAGCGGCCAACTTGAAGGGCTGTTAAGGCGACGATTGAATACCTTTTACACAGCCACTGAAACCCTGGACTATCTGAACAGCCTCTGATTTGGACAACCTCGGAATAAGGCACAGGTTAATAGAACCTCATCGTTGACAAGCAATGAGGTTCTATTAATATAGATGACCATTGGTCACTACAATCAATTTACGTCATTATCCGTTTCCGTAGGCTGAACACTATGAGATACGCCTTATTCCCTGTTATCTTAGCGGCCCTATTCTTATCCCTGACGGGCTGCAGTAACAAGCCGCTCGTAGCAGCAGATGATACCTTTACATCGAACGGTGATGAGTGCGTGGTTCTGGTACACGGTTTATGGCGTAGCGGGTTCGCTATGCGCAGTATAGCCAACAATCTGGAAACCTATGGTTTTCATACGATCAGCATAGACTACCCCTCCACCGAAGCGGAAATACCGGAACTGACCCAGCAGCATATACCGCAAGGCATCGAACACTGCAAAGCAAACGGTGCAAAACAAATTCATTTCGTCACTCACTCCATGGGCGGTATTCTCGTTCGCCAGTATCTGCAATCGAACCATCTACCCCAAGGCAGCAAAGTGGTGATGCTCAGCCCGCCGAATCAGGGGTCTAAGCTCAGTGAGAAGTTTGGTGAAAGCTGGTGGTATCAGTGGGCTGCCGGACCAGCGGCCAGTTCATTAACACAAAAAGAGAGTGGAATTATTAATCAGCTACGGGAAGTTAGCGAGCCGGTCGGGATTATCGCCGCCTATCGCGAGTGGAGCTTATGGCCAGATAGCTGGTTGCCCCAACCTAACGATGGCACCATTGCCGTCGAAAGTATGCGGCTATCAGAAATGGATGACTTTATACTGATGAATAGCGGCCATGCCACCATGCGATACCAGGATGATATTCAGCGCCAAATTCGTCATTTTCTGGTCAATGGTTATTTTGAGGACAAATAGTTTACTCGCAAAGCGTCTTGTGCTGACATATTCCAATTATCACTATGTTGTGGCTTTGAGTTTCGCCCTGATTTCGGACATGTCGCTTTACGGGTTTTAGAAGCAAATATACGTTTCATTATCACGACCTACAGTAAAATATTTATTAGCGGTAATTTTACGAAACATTTTGTAACAAAGCATTGCGTAAGCGATTAAGGTTCGATGATTTTTACAACGTTTTACAGGCTTGTAAGTAAATGGTATTCGATGTCTATCTTCTTGCAGCTCAAACGCTATTTTACTTTTATATTAATAGGGGGCATTGGAGGAGATGACCTCTTCATTACTTGTATTCCTGATTGAGGGTAAACGGGTGTTTCTATATTTACATGACCTATACCGCTCTTAGAATAATCATGGCCCTGAAATTCGAAGATCCCTTCAGATGCGTTCGTTTCTTCAGCTAACTCTTCGTGCACCTTTTTATCGAACTTATCGATACCAATACGCTTATCACCCAATGACACAGAATAAGCAAAATTCCCCACTGTAAAAAGCATTAGAAATACGATAAAAAGCAACATTCCATTTTCCTGTTTCATCATAATTATCAAGTTCTATTAACCATTAAAAAAGTAGTTGGATATAGCCCCGCCCGTCAGAAGGTGGCCAGCGTTTGGTTCAGATATTCAGATATCGATGATCAAAACGTTTCTTAAGTCCATAAAATAGCAAAATGCACCAATTAACGTTGTAAAACCAAGTAAAACATTGGCACACCAACATGAATTATTTTGAGCAATGGTTGACAATGACGCGGACTAACAGTGACTTGCACAGAGGAAAAACAACGATTAATGGCAAAAGTTTGGTTGAGACGAAAAGCTCGCTTATGATCACAGCCAATATCGTTAATTACGGAAGACAATATGAAAATAGCGTTACTCGAAGATAACCCGCAACAGGCCGAGCTGGTTTGTAGTTGGTTAACCGAAGCTAGACATACCGTTACGCACAAACTCAACGGAAAAACATTTCTATATGCGTTTAAAAAAGAGATATTTGACTTGGCCATAATCGACTGGGAGCTTCCAGACCAGACCGGCTTAGACGTACTGCGTCATCTTCGGGTTATACAAAAACAAAACCTCCCTGTCCTTTTTACAACCCAGCGAGATAGTGAGGAAGATATAGTTAGCGCTTTAACCTCCGGCGCTGATGACTATTTAATAAAGCCACTTCGTAAAGCTGAATTACTAGCTCGAATTGAGGCCATTCGGCGACGGGCTGGTATTGTGGGCTCAGAAGATATTCTGAATCTGGGAGACATCGAAATAGATACGATAAAAAACGAAATCCGTGTTGCAGGCGATATCGTTAAAGTAACACAAAAAGATTTTGGCATTGCCGTTGAGTTAATAAAGAATTTAGGGACCGTCTTATCCCGAGAATATTTGCTAAAGAAAATATGGGGACTTGATGCCCCGCTGAATACCCGAACAGTCGATGTTCATGTTAGCCGGGTAAGACGAAGTTTAAAAATAACGCCCGACATGGGCTATCGCATTACAACCATATTTCAACATGGATATCGACTTGAGAAATGTTAGCCTTGGTCGTTGGTTAGAATATTAAATACTAGATAAAAAATGGTCACAATAAAATGCGCGTAGTTATTTCTGCCACACTGCTTTTGAGCAGCCTTATATTATCTCTGGCGAGACCTGCCAATGCTGCAGATTGGCTTTACACCATCCGCCCTGGGGATAACCTATGGACACTCTGTAAGCTTTACAGCATTAAAGAAAATTGTTGGATAGATCTAGCATCGTTAAACAATATTGATCGAACGCGACAAATACCACCTGGAACGGTCATACGCTTTCCTGTGTCCTGGCTAAAAACACCTCCTGTAGCCGTGGTCATTGATTTCAGCCACGGGGACGTTTTTTATCAATTCCCGGGTGAGGAAAAACATCGAGCCTTGGCTGGAGTAAAACTCCCCATCGGGTCTGAACTGACAACAGGTAACGGAAGGGTTAAGGTTTCATTTGCTGACGGGAGTAGCATGATACTGGCTCCCAACTCTCATCTACAGTTAGACACACTATCAAGCTTCGAATCCACTGGTATGGTCGATAGCGCAGTACGACTGAGCAGGGGCTCTGTAAAAACACGAGTTGTCAAACGAGAGCCTAAGAGCCGCTTTCGCACCATTACCCCCTCAGCTGTTGCTGCTGTCCGTGGAACAGAGTATCGAGTAAGCAGCATCAATCACGAGACAAATAATAGCGAAAAAATAACCACTATAGTCGAAGTTTACAATGGATTAGTCGATGTAAATGCAGAAAACACCACTCGCTCGGTATCTGGGGGGTATGGTGTAATAACCATGCATGGGCACGCCCCTCTAGAACCCGTTCCGTTATTAGAAAAACCTGTATTTCTTCCTTTAGAAGAACATCAGTTCCTACCCGCCACAATACAGTGGCAGGTTGTCAATTTAGCCGCGGGTTACCAGCTTGATATTTATTCTAACCAGGGAACAGACGACCAAACCGAGATACTCGTTGAACAGCGTATGACCAATGAGACATCCTTAACGATAAATAACCTTACGCTTGGCTGCTACCGACTTAACTTGCGTGGTATTGACAACTCCGGTTTGCAAGGGCTTCCTGCTAGTAAGCGACTTTGCCTGAAGAGGCGTATTGATACACCTGCGCTCGAAGATGCAACGATTAACCGTATCGAAAACAATCGCGTAAAAATCACCTGGCCGGAAGCCACCGGCGCTGATCGCTATCGTATACAGATCGCAGAAGACCCTGATTTTAAGCTGATTCGAGACACCATTGAAGCAAGCGATGCCAGCTACTCTTTTGACGAAAGTGACGTTATTTTTATTCGAGTACAAGCTCTCGGAGAGGAAGGTGAACATTCACCATTTAGCCCCTCTCTGCGCTGGAAGCCCGAGAAAAACCACTGGCTTGCCCTAATACCTGTAGGACTATTTCTTCTTGCCCTTCTCTAAAACTACCAATTTGATTAGCCGACAAGGCCTGGAGCTAATGGCTCTAGCCATTACCATCGGTATGCTAAGTGGTTTTTTAGCCCAATCAAGCAGTACGCGTGGATTAGATTGGCTGTATTTTGACAATTTACAGCAATTGAGTCATTTGCCGCCTGCAAGTGATATTGCCATTATTGAAATCGATGACAAAAGCATTGCGCAAGTAGGACGATGGCCCTGGCCAAGAAAAACTCATGCAGAACTGCTTGATATACTAAGCTATGTAAACAGTAAAGCGGTTATATTTGATGTGCTTTTTTCAGAACTGGATTCTAAGACACCGCAATCCGACCTGCGTTTTGCTGAGGCATTAAAAAAAAATGACAAAGTCATACTGCCAATCCACATTGAGACAGTGGGTCAACAGGGTCAAGTCATTGAAAGCCCGCCTGCTAACTTGTTTTATGCCAACGCAAGAGCCTTAGGCCATGTGCACATTGACTCTGAAGACCGAGGCATAGTCCGTAGTATTTTTTTAAAAGAAGGGGTCGGTTCGGCTTTCTGGCCTCATTTGTCACTTGCTCTATTGGCGTTTTTGAAGAAAGAACCAATAGCGGATAGCCCTTTAATTATGGGGGTGAGAGCAGCAAACCCCGATTTAACAACTGACTCACTGGGTGTTGTAAAGGATTTCTACAATCTATTGCCTATGCCAGCAACCGATCAAGGTTTGGTTCATTATTCCTACGCCGATATCCTCAATGGTACAGTAGATGCGGAGCTGCTGAGGGAAAAGATCATTTTTATTGGTGCCAGTGCCACGGGTTTAGGGGATTTATTGGCAACACCCATCGGCACCATGACAGGTGTTGAACTAAACGCCTGGATATTCCATGCGCTACGTAATAACTTATTAATCCAGAGCTACCCTAAAAACAAACTTGCTTTTTTAACCTTTGTTAGTGTTCTACTCCTCACTATTGCGTTGGGCCGCCTTTCACCTCGCGTTTTTCTGACGTGTACTCTTCTTGCTATCAGCACTGTCTTACTATTTTCAGCTCTACTACTTTTTTTTGGACGACTCTGGTTGCCACCAATGGCCACAATTATTGGTTTAATGCTTTTTGTTCCTTTATGGAGCTGGCTCCGGGCGGAACGCGTACTCCGGTTTCTTCGTGATCAAATTGATGAACTCAGCTTACAATCACAACCTTTCCACGAACCATTGGGAAGGCAAAACGATGCTATTCAATTCCTAAACACTATCGGCATGATTACCCCCTCTACAGGCAAATCAAGTCAGAATGGACGGAATGCAGCAAGAACGCTCCAGCTAAGTCGAACTATCGAAACTGAGTCATTCTGGAAAGAGCAAATTTCAAAAGAAAGCAACCGTACTAAATATCCAATTCATAAAAAGACAGAAGGGGTTGAGCTAATTGCAAGAACAATTTCACAACTCGAGGCTATCAAAAAAAATGATCGGGAAAATCGCCAACTGATTGAAAAAAGCCTATCTCAGTTACAAGACGCCGTCTGTATCTCAGACCTTTGTGGCCGAATAATATTTACCAATAAGCTCTTTCAACAGTGGTTTGAGCCCGTAACACGGCAACCATTACAAAAAACACTGTTACTAGATATTCTTAATACTGTCCATCTAAACGCTGCTGCAAGTTGGACACAAACCTTATCTACTATGTACCAAACGGGCCAACAATTTTCAGGAGAGGCAACGCTAGCTGAGTCTGACACACAACTGCTTTGCCAGGCCAGCTTGATCTCTATTACTCAGACCCAACGCGATACACTCATCCTAACATTTACTGATATCACCCCGTTAAAGGCAGCAGAGAAGGCGAGATCGGATGCTCTTAACTTTTTATCCCACGACTTGCGCTCTCCGCTGGTTTCGGTACTTGCAATACTTGAACGTAACCAGTCAAAGGCACACCTACCCAGCAACACAGCTCAATCAATCGAAACACTGGTGAGAAAAAATTTGGACTATGCAGAGCACTTTTTACAATTAAGCAGAGCTGATTCATTAACAGAAGCGACCATGGTTCCCTGTGACCTTCATGCGGTACTAGATGGTGCACAAGTATACGCCACCGCACTATCATCACCTAAGTCGATGAATATTGTGGTTGATCGCTGTTATGAAGATGCATGGGTTTTGGGTGACTTGAGTTTACTCGAGCGAGCGCTAAACAATTTAATATCAAATGCGGTTAAATTCAGTCCCGCTGCAACAACAATTAAACTGGCTCTAGTAAAACAAGAGTCAACACTTTTACTGAGTGTCTCGGATCAAGGCCCGGGAATTGATGAGCAGGATCTGAGTAAATTGTTCGATAGATTCACACGAATAAAGCGCACAGAATCGACTTTTGGTGCAGGCTTAGGATTAAATTTTGTGGCCACTGTCGTACGAAGACACAATGGGGAAGTACTAGTAAACAGTAAGCGGCATATCGGTAGTACTTTCACCCTTAATTTACCAGCATTGACCGAACAAAATCTGTTTTAATAGCACGCTTTAACACGACCAACCGCCAAGTGTCTAAATATTTTACATCATGCTATTAGGCGTTATATTTTACCCTTTAATAACAACCATTTAAAAATATGGCTCGAATACTGCTTATTACTATTTTCAATAAGGAGACTCTAGAAATGAACAAAACAGTATTAACCGGCGTATTTTGCGCGCTTTTTCCTTCAATATCATCGGCCGGCTTAGTCGGCGATACAGTTAATTTTAATGGTTCCCTTGGCACCCAGTCAGCCGTTGTCGGAGCTGACACCGAATTCACACAAGACTTTACATCATGGTATCAAGGTGGCTCGGTAGGTGACTCCATCGACCTTTTTGATGGGGGGTTCACTTTAAGTATTTGGAATAACTCTAGCACCGACCTTGATTGGAAGGTTGACTACGGAGATATATGGGCAATTAGCGATATCAATTTAATAGGAGACTCTACCGCAACAATAAGCGCCGTAAATCAGACGTCAGGAATGTCTGAACATTTATTTGATATTGGTTTTGGCTATAACAATATACGTATCGCACCAAAAAGCTCAGGATTGCTAATTCAACAGGGGCAGTACAAGTCCTTTGATTTTGAATTTACTTTTAACGCAACCAGTGTACCGGAGCCATCATCGGCAATTCTACTAGGGGCCGGTTTATTGGGGTTAGGGGCTGCACGTCGTAAGAAATTGGTGCATCCTACTAGATATTAGAAATTAGACTATATCTAAAATGAACAAAAGCGCCAGCAATTAAGCGTAACAAATTCCCCAAATAATTACGCTGGCGCCCAGGTACCTAATAAGCTATTTCAAACATGTATAAAAATAGCACCATCAATATCTTCAATTTTGAGTCATATAGCAACACTTCCCAGCAAACTAAATGACTCATTCTATTACCCGTCGAAACAGTAGCGATACTGATTGGTATTACCAAATATTTAACAAAAAGTCAGAGCAAAAATGCAAACCATCTGTAAGGATCAGTTGATACAGCACACGTTGAGAACAACCTGATGCCTTCATCACAGTCTTTCATTCGTTGTGCCTGATTCGTTGATCAGTCGTTTGTCAGCGGTCAAACAGTGAAGGCTGATTAATGTCATTCCGAATTGTCAAACCACAACATAGACAGAACTTCATAGCATATTGGGATATACAGATCCCCGCTTCCGCGGGGAACAACGATAATGAATTTAATCAGAGTCGGCTAAGAAATATAAGCCGCTTTAGCAGGCCGATGATTAAAAGGACGTACAAGCCCCACTGCGAGTGCTTGGCCAAGTCCAGTCTGCACCACTGAGATAGGGTATTTGACAGTTATTGATATCATTTAGCGTTTTATTCATGCCGGTCACACTATTCACCGCCTCGGCATAGCGAGTCCAGCTTCCGGTGAAATAGTTGTTCCCATCACTTTCAATATAAACCGGAATATACTTCAACGCAGCAAATGCAGCCGACCCACTGGCGCCAACAGTCTCCAGATCACTGCCATTTTCCAGCGCAACATAGGCATCAAGCAGAGACTGCACCGACGCCTTGGTCGCTGCGATAATGACCGCTTTAGATGATTCACTCAAATCGACCAACTTGCCATCACCGTATAACTGGAAGGTATCGCCCATCAAGTTGCGGGCAGTGGCCCCCGACTTGTTGAACTCATTGTGGTAGTCGTGCTCAGCCTTCGCCCATAACGCCCACTGCCCACGATAGGTTGCAATAAACTCATTGCGGGAGCTGCTCGGTACCGTAATGGTTGGCAACGACCCCGTATTGAGCGACACAATACCTTCTGCGTTACGAACTGCACCGCCCTGCATCAGGATAGACTCCATCCATGAGTAGGTGGATGAGTTGTTCAAACCGGCATCTTTAACCATGTTATAGGAGGACTTTCCACGATTCGTCACCACATGACCAAAGGCAAACAGGTCCGTCAAACTGTGCAGTGCGTTAGCCTCGTGATGCAATGCTTTTACCCAGTACTTAGGGTTGGTCCGGGCTTTGTTTACATAATGAAGCGCCTGACGATGCATCCCGATATACCAGGCAACCCCGGCATTGGCAAAATGCCAGTCGTTAACATTGGCGATACGCAGCATCTCATCACCCCACCAGCCAGCTTCCTGATATTCATCATGGTCCGCCGTATTCGAGGCCAGGTTACCAGCCGAACCAAACGGCGGAACTACACCTGACCCAATCGCCTTTAAATAACTGTCACTAGACACTGCGTTGGGGCAGTAGTAGCTACTGACGTTCCCCTTTTCAAAAACCACATTGTCTATTGCGGCATTGGTCAGATAACAGTTGGCATCATTGTCACAGTGGCTAGTACGGCGGTAGTCACCATACAGCGAGGCCAGCTCACCCATCGTAAAATCGGCCGTAGCACTGCCAGTCACACTCGCCACGGTCAGTGATTTATCAGGCACTTCACTTGCAAACGGTATACGAATATTACGGTTATAATCTAGCTGCCCATAACCATACCAGTAGCAATTATCCTGAACCTTGGCTTTGTAGGGGTCGTAATCTGCCGGGTTATTTGAGTCAAATCCTACGGCGAGACGCTTGGCAGCCTTTAAAGTCTCCAGATATCCATTCACATCGTTGCTGCCCAAACTGACTTCATTAGGAAAGGTCACCGAAGCAGGGACACTCAAATTCGCCATTGAAGAGTCAACAATCAGCTTATGCTCATCGGAGTTAAACGCCTGCGCTTCGAACATCACCGACGCGGCAATGGCACCGACGATGACTTTTTTAAAATTTTGCATTTTTAATCTATTCGCCATATAGCTAGCACACCCTATTAGAACTTATTATTTTTAATCGATAATCTGAATATGCGGTACTCTATGTGGCTCATCACCTTTAGTACGCCCTATTGACGCACAATGTTAATTTACAACGTTAATGCACAACGTTAATGCACAAAAGTACCGATTAAAAAATCAT
Organism: Oleiphilaceae bacterium; assembly: GCA_041636295.1. Classification (GTDB taxonomy): domain Bacteria; phylum Pseudomonadota; class Gammaproteobacteria; order Pseudomonadales; family Oleiphilaceae; genus Alkalimarinus. The sequence goes on along the minus strand of JBFKTM010000036.1, from coordinate 1,727 downwards.
ATAGAGCAGATCGGCCATTAACAATTTAGTTTTGTTAATGGAATGTGAAATAGTTGTAAACAGGTCAGCAAGTTGCCACCCACCGATGCAACTCGCCCCTGATTCGGGAACCGAGGTCTCACGTTAATGAATGGATGTATAGAGTGGCAATATCCAACACTGAATTGAAGGAAACAGAGGTGAAAGAGAACAGTTATAATAAGATGGGCAACGAGAGTGTCTGGGCGGTATTTTTGATCTTCCTCCGTTTAGGCTTTACCTCATTTGGAGGGCCAATCGCTCATTTAGGCTATTTCCGTGAAGAGTTCGTTAAGCGTCGCCATTGGCTCAGTGACCCGAGCTATAGTGATCTGGTGGCCCTCTGTCAGTTCCTGCCGGGGCCAGCAAGCAGTCAGGTTGGTATGGCATTAGGTTTATCGCGCGCGGGTTATTCGGGCGCTCTCGCGGCTTGGGCAGGCTTTACGCTGCCTTCGGCGGTGGCGCTGATACTCTTCGCGCTGGGAATCACCACTTGGGGTGATAGCCTGCCAACCGGGGCCTTACACGGTTTAAAAGTCGTTGCTGTCGCCGTTGTGGCTCAAGCCGTATGGGGTATGGCCAACAGCATCTGCACCGATACCAAGCGTATTACACTCACAATCATAGCCGCCTGTATGGTACTGCTATGGCCAACGGCTTGGGGCCAGATCGTGGTCATTGTTGCAGCAGCGATTATCAGCCTGTCTCTTTTCAAGCCATCTCAAGATGTATCACATGAGTCATTGCCAACATCATTGAACCCTAAGGCCAGTGCTGTTTTATTGATTATATTTTTCGGACTGCTGCTTGGTTTACCCGTTCTGCTATCACTCTGGCCAAATGCAACACTGTCGCTAATCGACTCATTCTATCGTGCCGGCTCATTAGTTTTTGGCGGCGGCCACGTAGTGTTACCGCTGCTGCAAGCCGAAGTGGTGCCTCAAGGGCTGGTAACCAATGATACCTTTCTGGCAGGTTATGGCGCAGCCCAGGCAGTTCCTGGCCCACTGTTCACCTTCGCCGCCTTTCTGGGGGCTTCGATGAATACCGGCCCCAGTGGAATTTATGGCGGTGTAATCTGCCTACTCGCCATATTTATGCCCTCCTTTTTACTGGTGGCAGGCGCACTGCCATTCTGGGAACAGATACGACAAAACACGAAAATGAAAGCAGCGCTCATAGGCATTAATTCCGCCGTCGTCGGGTTACTACTGGCGGCACTCTATCAACCGGTATGGACCAGCGCCATTTTTAAACCGGTGGATTTTGCATTGGCCCTGCTGGCACTGGTTGCATTAATGCATTGGAAACTGCCTGCGTGGCTGGCAGTACTGAGCGGAGGCCTGGCCGGATGGTTGATTACCATTGCTGTTTAACCCCGACTGAGGATAACCGGCGTAACTGCACTGAAGTGTATTTTTTGCCCCCGTCCCCCTACCTGGGGAGGGAACTGGACTGAGCTTAGCCCCAGATTTACGATTACCCGCACAAGCAGGCTCCCCCCTGACAAGAGGGAGGCTGGGAGGGGGTAAGATCTGATCTGGGGCCTTCATGCTCCCAGAGACCAAATTACCGAAAACAATCAGAGAGCCATTTATCGCCTCATCATCAATGTTCAATATTTAAACACTTGTTTGAAAACCGGCGTTCATAGGGCTTAGCGAGCATTGTTAAAAAGATATTCAGAAAGTTATCCACAGAATTTGTGT
>JBFKTM010000035.1:0-11515 GCA_041636295.1 Oleiphilaceae bacterium | reverse complement strand
GCACTGCCGCAGCCTGATAGGAATAAGTAACAAGTGGCAAGTGGCAAGTGGCAAGTGGCAAGTGGCAAGTGGCAAGTTATTTTAAACAACCTTATCGTTCTTGCCACTTTTAACTTGATACTTGCTACTGCTTAACGCGGCGCATACTCCAACACGTCGGAGTGGAAGTTTTCTGCGGGCATACCTTGGGCAAGGAATGCATCCATCGTGGCGTAAACCATGCCAGGTGAGCCGCTGGCAAAAATCTGGCATACCGACAGGTCATGACCATCTTGCAACACGGCGTTATAAAGCTGTTCGTGATGCCCGGGCCACTCATTATCTTCTGTGTCACCACTCACAGCTCGAAACGCTACATTGGGGTAATCCGCTTGCCAGGATTGTGGCAACTGCAGCAAATAGAGATCATCGGCCTGCTGTCCACCCCAGTATAGTGCTATTTTCTGATCTGGATTCACCGCCAACGCATGCTCAACAATGCTTTTCATTTGGGCAAAGCCGGTGCCTGCCGCCACCAGTAACAGTGGCTGTTCAGGAATAGCGTCAAGGCACGCTTTGCCAAAAGGTAGCTGGACCTTTAAAACCGGGTGTTTTTTAATAAAATCGATAACCGCTGAAGCGGACTCCCAACCTTCCGCCGCCTGTATGTGCAACTCAATAGCACGATTTGAGGGTTCACTCGGTAAAGTAGGTGCACTGGCAATTGAGAAGTAGGAGGGTTCTCTGCCATCCATCAACACCGACAGATATTGCCCGGCATGAAATTCGACGCGCTTACCTGCTGGTGGCCTGAGCACAACACGATAGACATCGTGATTCATACTCTCGACCGATTCAACCTGACAAGCAAGTGTTTTCAATGCTATTTCTCCTGGCCCTAACACGCCATCAATTTCAATATCGCAATCAGTATCGGGTACTGCCTTGCATAAATATAACTCGCTGTTGACCGCGTCAATGGGGTCCCTGTTTGGAAGCAGACAGCGCCCAGACCGCAATATTCCGGTACATATATGGCAAACCCCATTCGCACAGCTCACTGGAAAGCGAATACCCTGCCGAGAGGCACCTTCAAAGACGGTTTCACCAGTGAGACACTCAAACTGTATATTGCGCGGTAATAATCTAACTAACGGCATAAACACTATCGAATAATTAAGAGGTATTTTAACAGAGCACCCTATAGTTGACAAAATCAGTCAAGTATTCACTTAACCCCTATAGCCACTCATCGAAAAACAATCCAACTCAGCCACTTTCAATCGATACCCAACAGATTCCAGATCTCATCAACCCGCTGTTTAACCTGATCATCCATGGTAATCGGTACCCCCCACTCGCGATCCGTCTCGCCCGGCCATTTGTTCGTGGCATCCATACCCATTTTCGACCCCAAACCAGAAACCGGAGAGGCAAAGTCCAGATAATCAATTGGCGTGTTTTCAACTAGCAACGTATCTCGCGCAGGGTCCATTCGGGTTGTCATGGCCCAGATCACATCATTCCAATCCCGGGCGTTCACATCATCATCAGTGACAATCACAAATTTGGTGTACATAAATTGTCGGAGAAATGACCATACGCCCATCATTACCCGTTTGGCATGACCCGGATACTGCTTTTTCATCGTTACGACAGCCAAACGATAAGAACAACCTTCCGGCGGCAGGTAGAAATCAACGATCTCCGGAAACTGCTTTTGCAAGATAGGAATAAATACCTCATTCAGCGCCACTCCCAAAATAGCCGGCTCATCGGGCGGCCGTCCGGTATAGGTGCTGTGATAGATGGGGTTCTTTCGATGAGTGATGCGCTCAACGGTAAATACCGGGAACGAATCAACCTCATTGTAATAACCGGTGTGATCACCAAACGGTCCTTCCGGTGCCACTTCGTCAGGGTATATAAAGCCTTCGAGAATAATCTCCGCACTGGCCGGCACTTGCAAATCACTTAGCTGAGCGGCCACCACCTCTGTTTTGGAGCCTCTTAACAGCCCTGCAAACGCATATTCTGATAGCGAGTCCGGTACCGGCGTAACAGCCCCAAGTATGGTTGCGGGGTCAGCCCCCAGTGCGACGGCTACTGGAAAGGGTTTGCCAGGATTCGCCTGCTGCCACTCACGGTAATCAAGCGCCCCGCCTCGATGGGACAGCCAGCGCATGATCAGCTTATTTTTACCTATTAGCTGCTGACGATAAATACCCAGATTCTGGCGCTCTTTTTCTGGCCCACGGGTGATCACCAGTGGCCAGGTTACCAGCGGCCCCGCATCACCAGGCCAACACGTCTGGATGGGAATCTGATAGAGGTCAACATCCCCTTTTTCTATAACGACTTGCTGGCAAGGCGCAGAACGCACCTCCTTAGGCCCCATATTCAATACTTGTTTAAAGGCAGGCAATTTCTGCCAGGCATCTTTGAGCCCCTTGGGTGGTTCAGGCTCTTTCAGAAAGGCCAGTAGCTTGCCGACTTCCCGCAGTGCCGTGACATCATTTTCACCCATCCCCATCGCCACCCGCTTAGGGGTTCCGAACAAGTTACCCAATACGGGCATGGAATACCCTTTGGGATTCTCAAACAGCAGGGCTGGCCCTCCTTGACGCAAAGTTCGATCACAGATTTCGGTCATCTCCAGATAAGGGTCAACCTCCATGGTGATACGCTTCAACTCGCCTTCTTTTTCGAGTTTATCAATAAAGTCACGCAAGTCGTTATATTTCATCTACTCTACCTGCTGGGTTCAACCACGATGTCCAGTGCATTAAAAAGGCCGGTGTTTGAATGCCACCAGCCTTTTTAGTAAGGAATACCGGATTAAGATCCGGTATTCGATTGAAGAATCCGTATTTATCGTTTCTTCATGGCCAAGAAAAACTCTTCATTTGTCTTGGTATCTTTCAGTTTATCTAGCAGAAACTCTATCGCCGCAACATCATCTTCCATGGAGTGCAATAATTTTCGCAGTATCCAGACTCGCTGCAACTCAGCTTCAGACATCAACAAATCTTCGCGACGGGTACCTGATCGGCGAATATTCATCGCCGGATAAACACGCTTTTCAGCAGCTTTACGATCCAGGTGAATCTCCTGGTTACCGGTACCCTTAAACTCTTCGAAAATAACCTCGTCCATTTTCGAACCGGTATCAACCAGGGCCGTCGCCATAATCGTCAGGCTACCACCCTCCTCGACATTACGGGCCGCGCCAAAGAAGCGCTTGGGGCGTTCCAGGGCATGCGCATCAACACCACCCGTCAACACCTTGCCTGAAGAAGGGATGATCGTGTTATAGGCACGCGCAAGACGAGTAATGGAGTCGAGCAAAATAACAACATCCTGCTTATGCTCTACCAGTCGTTTTGCCTTTTCAATAACCATCTCTGCCACCTGAACGTGGCGCGCAGGCGGCTCATCAAAGGTACTGGCAATCACTTCACCGCGAACCGAGCGCTGCATTTCTGTTACTTCTTCCGGCCGCTCATCGATCAACAATACCATTAGGTGGCATTCCGGATTATTGCGCGTAATCGACTGCGCAATATTCTGCATCAATAACGTCTTACCGGCTTTTGGTGGTGATACGATTAAACCACGCTGACCTTTACCCACTGGGGCGACTAGATCCATAACCCGCGAAGAGAGGTCTTCAGTACTACCGTTACCGACTTCCAATACAAGCCTTTCAGCTGGAAAGAGTGGCGTAAGGTTTTCAAAGAGGATTTTATTGCGGGAGTTTTCAGGTTTATCAAAGTTAATCTGATTAACTTTTAACAGCGCAAAATAGCGCTCGCCATCTTTCGGTGGTCTGATCTTTCCAGCAACCGTGTCACCGGTCCGCAAATTAAAGCGGCGAATCTGACTGGGAGACACATAGATATCATCCGGACCGGCAAGATAAGAGCCTTCTGCGGAACGAAGGAAACCAAATCCATCCTGAAGAATTTCCAGAACACCATCACCGTATATATCTTCACCACTCTTCGCGTGACGCTTGAGGATTGTGAAGATGACATCTTGTTTTCGGGATCTTGCCAAGTTATCAAGTCCCATTTCACTAGCAATTTCGAGAAGTTCAGGGACGGGCTTTTGCTTAAGTTCGCTAAGGTTCATAGTTTTGTATGTTATTGGTCTGGAAGAGGAATATTGTTGAGGAAAGATTTGGATAAATATCTTTTCGATTTTTTATTCGGGTGTCTACTGACTTTTGGTTCTCAGAGTTAAAGCGGTTTTAACCACTCTTTCCCATAAGATGAAGGAAGAAAGTCGCCACCCCTAAAGGGCTTTTAACTAAAGATAGACGCTATTATAACTATAATCCAGAAAAATGCTAATAATTTCTTGACGTCTTCTTAATTACCTGATTATGGAAGGGAAAAATCGAGCGTGCCAGCGGACTCCACGATTCATACCCAGCCCAAGACAAGCTTTCCCGTGCGCCACAAAATATCACCAGAAGTTGATACAGATAAAGTTGCGGACCAGAACGGTAATGATAGTATGAGCAGCATTCATAGTAATCTGCAGGACGACCCATCACCATGAGTGCCGCTAACGAATTTGTTCCGTTAAATATAGCCGTATTAACCGTCTCAGACACCCGCTCTTACGAAAATGACACCTCTGGGCAAGCCTTGGTGGACTCATTGGAGCAAACCGGACATAAACTGATTGATCGCAATTTGATACCTGACGACGTGTATTTAATGCGAGCCGTAGTATCCCAGTGGATAGCCAATCCAGAGGTACAAGCTGTCATTGTTACCGGTGGCACTGGCTTTACCGAAAGAGACAGCACCCCTGAAGCACTCACACCACTGTTTGACAAAGAAGTAAAAGGCTTTGGCGAATTGTTCCGCCAAGTCTCTTATGACGAAATTGGCTCCTCCACCATTCAGTCCAGAGCCTTTGCCGGTCTTGCCAACCAGACAGTCATATTCTGCCTGCCGGGATCAACGGGAGCTTGTCGCACCGGCTGGAACAAAATCATCAAAGAACAGTTAGACAGCAGCCATCGCCCTTGTAATTTTGTAGGTTTATTAATGGGCAAGCAGCACAAACCCATTGACGTGGTAAAACCTTACTGTGGCCCACGCTCTTAGTAATTAAGCCTCGTTAAACTAAAGAAGATAGGAGAAAGACCATGGGCTGCTGCGATAGAGGCCAGCTTCAATCCGTTGACGCGATGCTGCAAGAGCTACTGACTCAGGCTACGCCCAGCGACGAATACATTGATATGCCGGTAGCCGAGGCACTTGGCAACGTGCTGGCTGCGGATGTTGCATCAGGCATTGATGTGCCTCCCCATGATAACAGCGCGGTTGACGGCTATGCCGTCTATAGCAGTGACTGTCAGCAGAATGCATCAACCACCCTGCCGATATCACAGAGAATTCCTGCCGGCTCAGTACCTGCACCATTAGCACCGGGCACTGCAGCTCGAATATTTACTGGCGCAACCATACCCGCAGGCGCAACAGCGGTCGTTATGCAGGAAGACTGCAGCGAACAAGATGACCAGGTAACGCTATCTGGGGCCGTTCAGCCACAACAAAACATTCGCCCTCAGGGCCAGGATATTCAAACCCACCAAATAATCCTGAAAAAAGGCCACCGCCTCAGAGCGCAGGACATGGGGCTGCTGGCCTCCATCGGTGTCGGCTCGGTCAAGGTCTATCGCCCATTAAAAGTCGCCATTCTTTCCACCGGTGACGAACTGGTGGAGCCCGGGCAAGCCGCACAGGAGGGACAGATCTACAACTCCAACCGCTATACACTTCGTGGCTTATTAGGCGGATTTGGCTTTGAAATTATAGACTTCGGCATTGTTAAAGATACCCTGGATGCCACCCTGTCAGCACTGGCAAAAGCAGCAGATGAGGCAGACATCATCATAACCAGCGGCGGTGTCTCAGTGGGTGAAGAAGACCATGTTAAAGCCGCTATTAATCAGCTCGGCGAACTGAACCTTTGGCGACTTGCCATTAAGCCTGGCAAGCCGTTTGCCTTTGGCCGGGTCGCTAACACCCCCATTATCGGATTGCCCGGAAACCCCGGTGCCGTTTTTGTCACGTTCTGTATTCTCGCTCGTCCCTATCTGCTTAAGAGCCAGGGGGCCAGTCGTATCACTCCCCACTCATTCAAGCTACCACTTAACTTTGATGTGAACCGACCAGGCAAACGACGTGAATATTTGCGCACACGCATCAATCACCAAGATGGCAAAACGGTCATTGAGAGCTACCCAAACCAAAGTTCCGGTGTACTTAGCTCGGCCTCCTGGGCTGACGGTTTTGCAGTAATTCCAGAGCATACCGCGCCACAAGCCGGCGAAGAGGTTGAATTCATCCCCTTCACCGAACTTTTCGGCAACGGATAACTCCAACCTATTAAAAGAGAACGACCGTCGCACATTATGAAAATACTTTTCTTTGCCAGCTTAAGAGAGCGCCTGCAATGTGATCAAGAGGAGTGGAGTGACGTTACCAACATCACGACAGCCCAAAGTATCATTGATCACCTGATCGAGCGCGGTGCGCCTTGGGATGCCGTATTGCAGAGCGGGAAACTGCTAGTGTCCATCAATCAGGAGATGGCCAGCTTATCCAGCCCAGTCGATCCCGATGATGAAGTAGCATTCTTTCCTCCTGTCACCGGAGGATAATCGCAAATGCTTTTTATAGAGGCTGAAGGCTTATGATACGTATACAAGAAGCCGACTTTATTGTGCAAGATGAAATGGATGCCCTGAAGGCAGACTGCCCTAAAATTGGTGCCATCTGCTGCTTTACAGGGTTAGTGCGCGAGTTCGGTGACCGTACCGATCTTACAGGCATGTTTCTTGAGCATTACCCCGGCATGACCGAAAAAGCGTTGCGAAAAATAATCAACCAGGCTCATGAGCGCTGGCCTATTGATAAAGTGCGCGTTATTCACCGCGTTGGCGAACTCGACCTGGGTGATCAGATTGTCTTTGTGGCCGTCAGCAGCGCTCACCGCGAAGCCTCATTTGCCGCCTGCGAGTTTATCATGGACTACCTTAAAGTAAGTGCGCCCTTCTGGAAAAAAGAGCGCACCACATCGGGCGATAACTGGGTGGAAGAGAAAGGAACCGATCAGCAGCGGGCAAACCGTTGGCATACTGAGTAATTCTCAAATCCTTTATAAACCCCAGCACCATAAAGTGTTGAGTTACTTTACATTATTCGAAGTAATAGGAATAACTTAATCACTCAACATATTGTTTTTATAACTGTATCTAAATAACGGATCAATTCATGCTTTTTATTTGAACTCAATACCAACAAACGATAATGATTAGGGAATGATATTATGAAACTTCGCCAAATCGTTGCGTCACTAGCTCTCGCCAGTGCAGCCATGACGACTAACGCAACTGTAATTGATAACGGACTTTTTACCACTCACGTTGATGCCGGCTTGGACTTTCTGGATATTAACGTAGTGGCCGACAACACTTGGGCAGCCTTTAATGCCGGTGTTGTTTATGACAACCGTACTTGGACACTGGCCACATCAGAGCAGCTAGCCAGCGTGTTCTCAGATATCACCAGCCAAACGATCGCTGCCGCATCTCTAAACCATTATGACTTCTTGAATGCGGGTGACGCACAGTTAGTTGTGAATCTATTCACCACCCCAGGTTCAAGCTCAACTGACTGGCAGTTTACTGCAAATGGCCAATTAATTGCTCACGATCAGGGCTTTAATGACACTCACGCCAGCACAAGCACGTCAGGCACCAGAAATGCCTGGTTGGTTTCTGCATCTCAGGTGCCAGAGCCAGGTTCGCTTGCATTGCTAGGTCTTGGCCTCGCTGGACTCGGCTACAGCCGTCGCAAGCAACAGAACAGCTAATCCATCTCCATTTATTCCCTGTGGCTTCAGACTGCAGGGAATAATATCTAGGTCAATCGGCTAAACAGATTCAACTCAATTTTCACTTACCTTCCCCGTTGCAACAGCGCCGTCATCTCCTCCTTCGAATTCACGTTTAAAAAGCTGTCAGGCTGATCTGAAAAGTCGCAACATACTAGGTTATTCTGCTTCAACCACTTGATCATGCGCCGTTCACCGGTCGCCAGATAGCGTTCTATACTCTCCGCCAGCGCCACCGGAATCAGCAGATGTAACGGATGCAGGTGTTCGCCATCATCAACGGCAATCGTCGCTCCGGGATTTTGTTCCAGGCATGCCAGCATGCGCTCAGCAAAGTCTTCAGGCAATGCAGGCGTATCGCAGGGCGATACCAACAGATAATCGGCATCCGATGCGTTTAACAGTGACTGCAGACCCGCCAGTGGACCATTGAAGTCGGAGTCGGCATCACTAACCACAATATCGGCAAGCTGCTGGTACTGTTCACGGTTGCGATTGCAGTTGATAATTAACTTGCGGCTATAGGGCTTCAGACGCGCCGCGATATACTTGGCAAACTCTATGCCTTGCCAGTGAAGCAACCCTTTGTCGGCCCCATCTAAACGAGAGCCGAGCCCCCCCGCAATAATTCCGGCATCAATTGTATATGCTCTCTTGCCCATCGGTTTACTCAACTATTTCCACATACATCACACAGCCCACAGTATAGGGAATCGCCCTGTCAGAACCAACCAGAGCGCATCAACTGACACAAGTGCCACATCCTGTAATTAATGACCCCGTCAGCGTTAATTACAGAATGTGGCACTAGACCTATTTGCAACTAAACTATTAAAAAGTAGTTTGAATTTTAGAGATCCTGATGCCAGTTGCATTGTCGGGGCTCAATTTTAGCGAAGCACCGGCCTGCCAACTCATCAAGGATGGGAGGTATTATGAGCACTAACTCAGCCATCGAAACATACCGTAAGGATCATGGCCTGGAAAAGCTGACACCACATACCGTCGCCGAAATCCAATCGGGGCATTTTCATTTGGACAAAGCACCGCGTTTTCTATCCTTCCAGTCACGCATTGATAACGAATTATTGAATCATCAGGTTATTGTCAACAACCCCTATACGCGCTGGTTTAGCAAGGTAACGCCAAACGATGCACAAATAAAGCAGCTCATCGTTCAATTCTCGGTTTTCTCTAACCAGTTTCTGGTCGCACAACTGCAAAAAATGATCAACGCCGAAACTATCGAAGAGATGAGGGCCTCAAAAGAGATTTTAGCCAATGAGATCGGCGTGGTTTACAAGAATCCCCAGCAACGTTCATCATCGCAACTAACCCGAGATGAACGTGATTTCGGGGATATTGAAGGCAGCATTGAAGGCGGCACCTTTCATTTTAAAGCCGCTCATTTTGAACTGCTGGATCGGCTGGCCAGTCATCTAGGCATTGCATTTAACCAACTGGGCCGACGACAATTTGGTACCGCCAAAACCCTGTTTTTTTGTGATGAACTGATTAGACTCTACGGCACCGCTGACTATGCCACCTCCACGGCGGCCTCCTATGCTGTAGAAAACTGGGCCGCTGCCGGCTTCTGGGATGAACTGGTAGAAGGGTTAACCCGCTATAAGCAGGCGAGACAGCTAACCGACCTCCCCCTGACCTTTTTTACCTGGCACGCAAAACTTGAAGCGAACCACGCCAGCCATACACAAGAAGAGCTGGAAACCTACTACTTTAATAATGAGATTGATGAAGACCACTTTATCGTCAGTGGCAATGAAATGCTGGATGGTGTGTATGCTTTCTGGCAGGGGTTAGATGAAGACCGAAAACGAATTCACTAACATTTGATTAGCAGCTTGCTTCCTTTACTCCGCATCTGGCTGTTGTTCCGGGGCGGCATCACGAAAGGGGGATAACCCAATACAGTGATGATAGATGCGGTTAATGGTAGGAAACGGAATCATATCAAATTGAAATCGAAGGGCATTGTAGACCTGGGGGATCAGGTAAACGTCGGCCATTGTCACTTGGTTGTGAAAACAGAACCGTTCACTTTGGGCATCTTCCAGTACTGTCTCGATCGCATCAAACCCTTTTTTCAACCAATGATGATACCAGTCCATTTTGGTTTGTTCAGATGTCTCAAGGGTTTGCTCCAGATACTGCAATACCCTCAGATTGTTTAACGGATGGATGTCGCAGGCAATTGTCTGGACCAGCGAGCGAACACGGGTACGCTCCCCCAGACTTTCTGGCAGCAGTGCAGGGTCTGAAAAACGCTCTTCCAGATACTCGATAATGGCCGTTGACTGGGTAATCACCAAGTCATCAATGACCAAAGCAGGCACCAATCCCTGCGGATTAATGGCAAGATATTCCGCCATATGCTGCTCTCCGCCATTGCGAAGCAGATGAACAGGAACAGTCTCATAAGGTAGCTGTTTGAGATTCAATGCAATTCTGACCCGATAAGCTGCTGACGAACGAAAATAACTATAGAGTTTCATACCGTCCTTCCTTTTATATACTGCCAGAGCGCCTTCATATACGGTCTGAGCGGTCGCCTGATATACAGGTTAACAGGACACTACCGTTTGGTCGATCGCCCCAAAAATTGAATTGCCCGCACCATCCAACATTTCGATGCGCACCCGATCTCCGACCGTAAGAAATGGTGTAACCATCTCGCCTGTAGCGACCATTTCCAGCATGCGTTGTTCTACAATACAGGAAGAGCCCACGCTCCGATCCCGGTTAGACACCGTGCCTGAACCAATAATGCTACCCGCCGTCAATTTTCGCGTTTTAGCCGCATGGGCGATTAGCTCAGGAAAGTTAAAGGTCATATCAACCCCTGCATTCGGTGCACCAAAGCACTCACCATTAAGATAACTCAGCAACGGCAGATTTAATTTTGCACCATCCCAAGCCCCTTCGAGTTCATCCAGAGTAACCGCTACCGGCGAGAACGCGGTGGATGGCTTACTATGAAAGAAGCCAAACCCCTTAGCCAACTCGGCGGGAATCAGGTTACGCAGTGAGACATCATTGACTAACATGAGCAGTAGAATATGCGATGCTGCCTGATCGCTGGTCACCCCCATAGCAACGTCGTCAGTCACCACAGCCACCTCAGCCTCAAAATCCAAGCCCCATTGGTTATCCTTGAGGGGAATCCCATCATACGGCCCCAAAAAGCTATCACTTCCTCCTTGATAGATCAGCGGATCAGACCAGAAAGACTCAGGCATCTCAGCGCCACGCGCCTTTCGAACCAGCTCCACATGATTGACATACGCACTACCATCAATCCACTGATAGGCGCGAGGTAACGGGGATTCCCACTGAAAGTCCGAGACCCTGACAGTAGCCTCCAACGCCCCACTATTCAGCAACTCATACTGATCCTGCAGCCTCGGTGCTACCGCTTTCCAGTGGTCTATCGCCCACTGCAATGTCGACGCCAGATGAGCAACCGAGCTAGCCATTTGTAAGTCTCTACTAACAACATATAACGCCCCATCCCGCTCACCATTCCGCAACGTCGCCAATTTCATTCAAACCCCCAGCCCTGTCACCTTTTACCTGTCACCTTCTACCTTCTACCTTC
>JBFKTM010000034.1:0-11627 GCA_041636295.1 Oleiphilaceae bacterium | reverse complement strand
GGGTAAGAACAGCTCCCAAACACCACTGTCACCCCGGCTTCGCATCGGGCAAACACGGCCGTCCCAGTGGTTAAAGTCTCCCACCACACTCACACGTTCGGCATTCGGAGCCCATACAGCAAACAGGGTGCCCGCCACGCCATCAATAACCTGAGGGTGCGCGCCCAACAGTTTGTAGGCATGCCAGTGGGTATCAAAATTAAAGCGGTGTAGTTCCTCATCACTCAATTGAGGCTGAAAGGAATACGCATCATAAAAAGCAAAACAGCTGCCATCACTATTCTCCTGAATAATCAGAGGATGCAGTGGTAATAGGCTGGCCTGCCCCTGCCACCGAAACAGCCCGGTGTTACCAATGGGCAGCAGTTTTTCTTCGCCACGACCGGTTCTAAATGCCAGCGTCTTGGCACCCGGTTTAAAGAGGGTCATCGTGGCCAGATTAGCCGCCTTATCGGTCGTTCGGTGCGGCCCCAACACCGCAAAGGGATTATGATGACGGCCAGCAATGAGGCGTTGTTGATCGGGGGTCGGGTTTAACCCAGCGGCTGGTTTCACAATAAAATATCCATTTTTATACCGATTTCATATGATTAACTGAACCATCGATAGAAACGCTTATAACCATAAATAAACAATGGCTATATCAAACTTACTAACCGTTAAAAAACAATTAGTTATAGGACTTAACTGAAATTGTTCTCCCCCCCCTAATCACCTTGAAATTTTAACAAGCCGGGTCCATTATCTTACCCACAACGAACAGTACGTTTTTTAACCAATCCAGCTTTTTCATGGTGTAATGTGACTTAAACGAATAACCGCGGAACTTGTTCATGAGCAATAACAGTACGCCAGCGGGTGCCGCACCCTATCTGAGCGACACATTAGCACTCATTCTTGCAGGGGGGGCGGGCACCCGCTTGCAGACTCTCACCCGGTGGCAGGCAAAACCTGCGGTCTCTTTCGGCGGAAAATACCGCACTATCGACTTTTCGCTCTCGAACTGTGTTAACTCCAGCATCAGAAAAATCTGCATTCTTACCCAATACAAATCCCAAACGCTCAATACGCATATTAGTCGAGCATGGAATATTTTCCATCCGGGGCTTGGGGAGTTCATCGAGCTGGTACCCGCTCAGCAACGGGTAAAAGAGTCTTGGTATACCGGCACCGCAGATTCCGTTTTCCAGAATCTGGACATTATTCGTCAACATAATCCTAAATATGTGCTGGTACTCGCGGGGGATCATATCTATAAAATGAACTATGCCGAGATGCTGCAGCACCATATTGAGGTGGCGGCGGATATGACCGTCGGCAGTATTGAGATCCCCCTGGCTCACGCTTCGGAGTGCGGCATCATGACCGTCGATAACCAGCACTGGATTACGGCATTTACCGAAAAACCGGCTCACCCCCCAGAACTACCGGATCGCCCCGGTTATGCACTGGCATCGATGGGCATTTATATTTTTACACTCGAATTTTTAATGGAGGAACTCGTCAATGACAGTCGAAAAGACAGCTCCAGCCATGACTTTGGCAAGGATATTATTCCCTGCAATATTCTGGATCACAAAGTATCGGCCTACCCATTTCGAGACCCTGAAACCAGTGCACCGGCCTACTGGAAAGATGTGGGAACGATCGACGCCTACTACCAGGCGAATATTGAGTTGTTAGACGTCTCCCCCCAGCTGAACCTCTATGACAAACAGTGGCCCATCTGGACCTATCAGCGACAACTCCCCCCAGCTAAGTTTGTGTTTGATGATGATGGGCGCAGAGGGATGGCGGTCGACTCAATGGTCTCTGCCGGCTGTATCGTTTCCGGTTCGACCATCAAACATTCGGTGCTATCCAATAATGTACGAATTCACAGCTACTCGACCATCAATGACAGTGTCATTCTACCCGACGCGGATATTGGCAGAAGTTGCCAGATAAAACGGGCCATCATTGGCGAAGGCTGCCGTCTGCCGCCCAAAACGGTGATTGGCGAGAACCGAGAGGAGGATGAGAAACGATTTTATGTCTCTGACAATGGCATCGTGCTGGTGACCCAGGACATGCTAGAGCCGGTACTCACCGATGTTGCCTGACACCTCACCTGCAACCGACAAATCGGACCGCCCGCTCAAGGTGGTTATCTGCTGGCATATGCACCAGCCCTACTATAAAAACACCCTGACCGGTGAATACTCCCAACCCTGGACCTACCTGCATGCCACCAAAGACTATATCGACATGGCCACTATTCTGGAAGGCGTACCCAGAGCCCAGGCGGTCATTAACTTCTGTCCGATTTTGCTTGACCAAATAGAGGAGTATGCCCAACAGGTCAGTGCCTTTTTCAAAGATAAAACCCCTATAACCGATCCACTATTAGCCTCCCTGACCCTACATATTCCGCCGAAATCAGAAAAACTGCGAATACAGTGGATCAAGCACTGTTTACGGGCCAATGAGGCTCGCCTGATCAAGCGTTTCAAGCCCTATGATCACCTTGCCACCATCGCCCAGCAGGCGTTGCAATCCAAATCATTGCTGCACTACCTGGGAGACCAGTTCTATTTCGACCTGCTGGTCTGGTATCACCTGGCGTGGCTGGGTGAAACCGTACGCATGCACGACCCGGAAGCCCAGGCACTGCTGAAGCAGAAAAAAAACTACAAATTCAAAGACCGACTGCAACTGCTACAGCTCATCGGGCGATTGCTGGCCAGTGTCATACCCAAATACCGGCAATTGCAAAAAAACGGCCAGATCGAGATCAGCATGACCCCGTACAGCCACCCGATTATGCCCCTGATGCAGGAGATGCAGGATGGCTGTGACGCAGAAGAACTACCGCTACCACAAACCAGCTACCCACAGGGCGATGAGCGGGTTGCCTGGCAACTTGAAACCGGTAAACGCGTCTTCCAGCGTCATTTTGGTGTGCAACCAGCCGGTTGCTGGCCGTCCGAAGGGGGGGTTAGCGAGCGGACGCTTAAGGCAATAGCCCAGTCAGGCTTCAAGTGGGTGGCCACCGGTGAAAGTGTGTTACAGAACAGCCTGAGACGCCAAACATCACCGCAGCCAAAGTGCATTCACCGCCCCTTTCAGGTTAAGGATATTGCACTCGACTGTTTTTTTCGTGATGACAACATTTCAGACGCGATCGGTTTTACCTACACCAACTGGCACGGGGATGATGCGGTTAACAATGTCATCCACCACCTGGAGAATATACGGCTGGCCTGTCTCGACGACTGCGACATGGTCGTCTCTATTATCCTTGATGGAGAAAACTGCTGGGAGTACTACCCCAACAACGGATACTATTTTCTGACAGCCCTCTATCAGAAGCTCTCAACCCACCGGCAACTGGAGCTGACCACCTTTTCCAACTGTCTGCCACAGATACAAAATCCGGCAAAACTGGACCATCTGGTGGCTGGGAGCTGGGTATACGGCACCTTCTCCACCTGGATTGGCCATAGTGATAAAAATCATGGCTGGGAGCTGTTAAATGCAGCTAAACGTAGTTTTGATCAGGTCATGAGCGAAGGTCGACTCTCCCCACAGCAGCGGGCTCAGGCAGAGACACTGATGGCTATCTGTGAAGGGTCTGACTGGTTCTGGTGGTTTGGGGATTACAACGCCGAAGCCTCGGTCAGTGATTTTGACCGGTTGTATCGTACCCACCTTAAAAACCTCTACCAGCTGTTAGGGCTGCCCGCTCCTGCGGCTCTGGATCATCCTATTTCGGTGGGCACCGGGCACCCGGAAAATGCCGGCACCATGCGGCGGGGCCAGAAGCCGGGGTAGAAAGGAGCAAGGAGCAAGGAGCAAGGAGCAAGGAGCAAGGAGCAAGGAGCAAGTAGAAAGTAGCAAGTAGAAAGTAGAAAGTGGAAAGTTGACAGGAAACAGGGAACTGTGAGCGGTAGGCCGCGTGCTGTGGATGGTGGGCTGCAAGATTGGGAGAGTGGTAACATGAACGGTTTGCTATCTTCTCGTTATGCGGGGGTGTTGTTGCATCCGACGTCGTTGCCGGGAAATTACCCTCAGGGCCAGCTGGGCCATGATGCCTTTCACTTTATCGATTTTATCCAACAGTGCGGCTTTGGTGCCTGGCAGATGCTGCCGCTGGAACCAACCGGAGACGACCGCTCCCCCTATCAAAGTACCTCCGCATTCGCGGGCAATATTCGCCTTATTTCACCGGAGATACTGGCCAATCAGGGGCTGATACGACAACAGCCGGAACAGCTCACTACAATAAGGGAGTACCAGCAAATGGTCGCTGAAGTCTGGGAGCAGATACAGCGGCCGGAACATGCGACGCAACGTGCGGCATTTGAGGCCTTTAAAAAGAAGCAGAGCCATTGGCTGCGCGACTACGCGCTGTTTAGCGCCATTAAGGAGCGACAACAACAGCGTCCATGGCCGCAGTGGCCGGAAGGGCTCAAGCAACATGACCCGGAAGCACTCAACGAGGCGGAGCAGGCACTCGACGGAATGGTCAACAGCCATCAGTTAGCACAATTCCTCTTTTTCGATCAGTGGCAAGCGTTAAAGCACTACGCTAACAAACGCAATATTAAGCTGATTGGTGATCTGGCCATTTTTGTCTCTCATGATAGCGCTGATGTCTGGAGCAACCAGACATTGTTTAATCTGGACCATCACGGCCAACCCAAGACGGTAGCGGGTGTTCCACCGGACTATTTCTCTGAGACCGGTCAGCGCTGGGGTAACCCTCATTATCGCTGGACAATGATGGAACAAAACCGGTTCGAGTGGTGGAACCGACGGGTGAGCCATATGTTGAACTCCTTCGACTTGATCCGCATCGATCACTTCCGCGGATTTGAGTCTTACTGGGAGATACCCGCTGCCGAAAAAACCGCCATCAACGGACATTGGGTCGAGGCCCCCGGTCAGGCCCTGTTCGAAACACTACAACAGCATCACCCCCACCTCCCTTTTATTGCAGAAGATCTGGGAGTGATTACCGAAGCGGTCATCAAGTTGCGCATGCAGTTCAAACTACCGGGCATGAAAATCTTGCAGTTCGCTTTCAATGATGGTGCCGACAACCCCTACTTGCCCCATAATCACGCCCACAATAGTGTCGTCTATACCGGTACTCACGATAACAACACCACCGTCGGCTGGTTCAATGAGATCGACGACCGTCAACGCAACCACGTTCTTGAGTACCTGGGCCACCCCCAAGAGTCCATGCCCTGGCCGCTGATCCGGGCTGCGCTGGCCTCGGTCAGCTCGCTGGCAGTACTGCCGATGCAAGACCTGCTGGCACTGGACCAACACCACCGATTCAATACCCCCGGCACCACAACCGGCAACTGGCAGTGGCGATTTCAGTGGGAGTGGGTGCCGGAAAACCTGGCCGCCAAATTAAAACACCTGCTTGCAATCTATGATCGGTTACCCACGCCTGAACAAAATTAACTCCGTCAGCAATGGCACTCACATAATTGCTACAGATCTAATTGTTACTACAATTTGAGCTCTGTAGGTCGGAATTTATTCCGACAAACGTCCACAATACTGTATTTGGTTATTTGAACCGGCCATGCTAAATAGCCGGTAGATCACCACTAGCCCCCGACACTGCGCCGGAATAAATTCCGACCTACAATGTAATTCGTTGAGTCATCTGCTATTGGTTTCTTAGTCAGTTCCATTCTCCGCCTTTTAGTCTTAATTACCGGTTCAGCCGAATACTATGAACTATACTGTAAATACACGGTAACACCTCTCAATACGAGCAGTGACCAAGAAGCGGGATAGGGGGTACGCATGTTACGGCTTATTATTGGCTTTTTTGTTTTTCATCTATCATTTCTGGCCTACGGTGACGAGGTCGTCATGGCCTTTGGTGAAGCTATTCCTCCCTTCTCTTTTCCTGATTCTAACACCGGTATTGAGCTTGAGATCATTGGTGAAGCCTTGGCCTATCACGATCACGTACTTAAGCCCAAATACTTCCCCCTCGCCCGGGTTCCCTTCGCCTTTAAGTTAAAAGATGTCGATGCCGCCATGACAGACCTGGGAGAAGACATGAAGCTGATCGGTGCTTATTATGGCAACTCTGCGGTCATCTATGACAACGTGTTTATCACCCTGAAAGAGAGAAATCTGAAAATTGCCAAACCCGAAGATCTTACGGGGCTTTCGGTCCTATCGTTTCAAAGCGCGATTAAACGCTACCCTGAGTGGTTAAAACCAGTGGATAGGGCGCGGTTATATTTCGAGCAAAATGATCAGTTGTTACAGGTCATGACGCTCAATCGAGGGCATTTTGATGTGGTATTAAGCGATATCAGTATCTTTAAATACTACACTCTCCAACTACAGCGAGAAGAAGGCAAAAAGCCGAAGCCGGTTCAGTTTCATCATTTTGTCAATTTAAACCCCTTAGATTATCGCCCCATTTTTTGGGATGAAGAGATTCGGGATGACTTCAATGAAGGGCTCGCCTATCTGAAAGCCATTGGTCGTTACCAAGCGATCTATGATCAGTACCTGGAAGCCCAGTGACTACCATATAGTTGAACATATGTTTGCCCTCCTTCATCACCCCCTTCTTGCAGTTGCAAGTTATAAAAATTCGGGCAGGTGTTTTCGGATATCCTCGGCGGTATGGACAACCAGGTTCTTATCAACCTCCCCACGAAGGGCGCTGCTGACCTCGGAGTGAAGATGATTTCGTAACAACCCAAGTAACGAAGGGGCAGCGACCACATAGAGCTTATGGTACTTTTTCTCCGTTTTAGCGCGGTAAAGCCGATCTCCAATCGTTTTTGCAAAACGATCTATTTCGTGACGTTTGGCACCGTTTTCACCATCAACACCATGTGAACCACTGCTTCCGCCATTAAATGTCGCCCCTCCTCGATCGGATACAATGCCTTGCTCCGGCAACCTGGCCACCGGATTGGTCAGGGTCTCAAACTCCTCCAATTCGCTTTTTGACCCGTCACAGGTAAATAGTCTTGCGCGGCTTGAATCTGCAGTTACAACCCATGTTGTCATTAGCGTACCCTCCAATATATGTCTTAACATTAAACAGAGACACCTAAATGACTGCGACGACGTGTCTCTGTCATTCAGGGCCATGCTGAGCGGCATTCTAGTCACTTAGTAGAACCAATAATGGGCCCCCTCCAATTTTCTTCTAGCCACCAAATTGCCGATCAACCTCTTCTGCCATCTGCACCAAACGGTCCGAAACGACGACTCGATAAGGGTGCGGTTGATCCAACTGACGCAGGGCATCGGGTAGATGACTAATGCTCTGCTCTAGATGCTGCCTGATCGCCAACAGGGTAGGCTGAGGCTGAGTGCGCTGCCCACCGTGCATCACGTCGCACAGCAGCGGCGTGCCCGCAGCAGGTTGTTCGTTGACGTTGCAAAGCTGGTCATAATGGTACTCCCCATTTGGGTGAAAGTAGCGCACGACTTGTTTGCGCCCCGGCCAGGTGGCTTTACCACTGGATCGCTTCCGTCGAGGCACGCCGCCATACTCTTGTAGCTTATAGGCACAATTTAAATAAGGGGCATCTTCCGAGGTGGTGAGACTCGTGCCGATACCATAACCATCAATAGGCGCGTTGTTACGCTCTAAGGCTTGAATCAGGTATTCATCGATACTGCTACTGGCGAATATGCCGATATCGCTCTGCTGCGCCTGATCCAACACCGTTCTCACCGTTGTAGCTTCAGCACCCAACTCGCCGCTATCAATGCGTACGGCTTTGATATTAATACCCTGTTCCGCCAATACTGGCGCGAGCGCAGCGACTCGCAAGGCTCCCCGGGCCGTGTTATAGGTATCTATCAGCAACACCACATTGTCAGGCTGGCTTATGGCAAAGTGACGAAATGCCTCGACTTCACTGTCATGAGTTTGGATGTAGGAGTGGGCCATAGTCCCCATAATTGGAATAGCAAACTGCTTGCCTGCCAGTACATTGGAGGTGCCGGAAAAACCACTAATATAGCTGTCACGGGCGGCCATCATTCCGGCCTCCGCACCATGGGCTCGTCGTAATCCAAAATCAACCAGGGCTTTGTTTGGGGCGGCAATTTTGCAACGTACCGCTTTGCTGGTCAGCATGATTTGCAACTGCAACAGGTTGATCAGGCGCGTTTCGATCAGTTGTGCTTGCGGTAACGGTGCCGTCACTCGAACGACGGGTTCGTCAGCAAAAAACACAGTGCCTTCGGGCATGGCATCAACATCACCAGTGAACCGAAACTCAGAAAGGTAGTCGATCAGGTTGGATTTGAAGCGTCCGCAGGTTTTCAAGTAGTCCAGCTCATCCTCGCTAAAGCGGGCGTCACTTAAAAACTCAAGCAGTTGCTCCAGTCCGGCCGCCACCAGAAAATTCCGCGTAGCCGGTAATTTCCTCACAAAAAACTCGAAAGCCGCTGCTTCCGTCAACTCTTCATCCAGATAGCTCTGCAGCATGGTCAGTTGGTAGAGGTCGGTCAATAACGGACTTTGATGATGTTCCATCAGGCGACCTGCAATTCATTAAGGAGTGTTGCCCCTGCCTGCTGCATTTTCTTAAGGGCCTTTTCCCCATCATCAGGCTGCAGATTAACAGGCTGAATCGCGTCTTGTAGTACACTCACGGTAAAACCCGCCGTTAACCCATCGAGAACGGTATTCAATACACAGTAGTCCGTCGCCAAACCACCGACATAGAGGTGTGTTATCTTCGCCACCCGCAAGGTATCGGCCAACCCCGTTCCCTGAAATGCCGAGTAGGCATCTTGCGATTGCTCGATTGCCTTCGATATCACCAACGTACTGGCCGGTAGTTGTAATCTCTCTGCAAATGCCGCCCCTTCACTGTTTTGAACACAGTGCGGGGGCCAGATGCCACCCTGCGGTGTAAATGAACAGTGGTTCTCCGGGTGCCAGTCGCGCGTGGCCACAATCATCAATTGCCGGGCCAAAAACTGCTCGATATAACGGTTCAGTGGTTGAATGACCTCATCTCCCCGGGGAACGGCCAGACGGCCGCCGGGTAGAAAGTCGTTTTGAACATCAACAATGATGAGGGCATCGTTTGGTGTCAGTGAAAGCTCTACAGCCACAACATACACCCCATTTCAAAACGCTGGCTAAGCAACTGATGATAGGGGTACATTCTCACCAGGTAGCACTGTAGCCCTGACATGGTCGAAGTGGTGGTCAAACTGAATAGTGCCCGGCTATCGTCTTGCAGCTGCTTGAATACCAGCTCCTCACAACGGCACTGTAGAAACTCGCCGGTTTCACTCTCCCGCCCTAACAAACAGTCAACGACAACATCATCAGGGCTGAGTCCTCCCAAATTGATGGCGACCTCAACCTGCAACACTTCATCCATATAAAGTGTGTTTTTTACCTCATCATGGCGCTCAATTGTCACCACAGGCCAGGTCTCCTTCACCTTTTGTTTCCATGTGGCCAGCGCCTTCGCCCCTTGATAGTCATTGTCAGCCAAGCGCCTGCCCATGCTGGCGGCGGGCGAGTAAAAGTCCACCACATAATCCATCACCATGCGTTGCGCATTAAAAGCGGGGATAAGGGTTATCATGGAGGCCTTGGACTTTTCGATCCAGCCGCGGGAATAACCGCTGCCATCTCGTTGAAAGTAAAGCGGAAATACATCATGCTCCAGAATATCCATTAATTCATTGGCCTCTTCTGTATCACGAAACTCCGGAGAGTATTGGTGGCCATGGGGGGTAATGGCCCAACCGTTATTACCTAGATAGCCCTCGCCCCACCAGCCGTCCAATACGCTCAGATTCAATACGCCATTGATGGCAGCCTTTTGACCCGATGTGCCACTGGCTTCCAACGGATATTCCGGAGTGTTGAGCCACACATCCACACCCGCCACTAACACCCTGGATATACTCAAGTCGTAATTTTCGACCACCACGATCTTGCCTTCAAATTGCGGCATGCGAGAGTACTCATTAATACGGCGAATCAACTCTTGACCGGGCTCATCGTGGGGATGCGCCTTACCGGAAAAAATGATAACGGCAGGACGTTTCGGATCATTCAGCAATCGCGCCAATCGCTCAGGATCTGAAAAGATCAATGTAGCGCGCTTATAGGTTGCGAAGCGGCGGGCAAAACCAAATACCAGAACATCGGGCTGGGTCGGATCCAGATAATGAGTTAAGCGAGCAATTTGGGGCTCACTCAGGCCATTGCGTCGATGCTGAGTCCTCACTCGGGAGGCAATGGCTTCCAGCATTCTCGCCTTTAAAGACTGCCGGACACTCCAGAACTGGTGGTCTGGAATAGAATTGATAATGGCCCAGTAATCCAGATTTTTGAGTTCACGTTTCCAGCTTGCGCCAAACCGCAAGTCAAACAGATTTATCCACTCTCGCGCCAGAAACGTGGGTACGTGAACCCCATTGGTGATGTGGCGAATGGGGCTCTCTTTGGGGGGCACCTGCGGCCAGATGTAGCGCTCCATTTCGGAGGCCACTGAACCATGAATGGCGCTCACCCCATTGTGATGACGCGAGCCGCGCAGTGCCAACGCCGTCATATTAAATCCATGTTCGTTCAGTGGGCTCGCGCCATAACTTAAAAACTCGCCCATGGTAATGCCCAGCGACGCGACATAGTCATGAAAATAGTGTTCGACCAGCTTGTTCTCAAAAATATCATGACCGGCCGGCACCGGTGTGTGGGTGGTAAAGACCGTATTGGCAGCGACAACCTCCAACGCGGCATGAAAGTCCAATCCGTCTGCCACCAGTGTCCGGCATCGCTCCACAATCTGAAAAGCGGAGTGGCCTTCGTTGATATGCCAGATGGTGGGCTCCATGCCCAAGGCCAGCTGAGTTCTAACACCGGCTATGCCTAATACCATTTCTTGTAACAGGCGATTGGTTTTATCCCCTCCATAAAGCTGATAGGTTATTTGCCGGTCATTCAGTGAATTCTTTTCTAAATCACTGTCGAGCAGCAGTAGCGAAATATGGCCGACCACCGCACGCCAGACACGTAAATAAAGCACGCGCCCCGGCAAGTTAAGTTCAACCACCAGCGGATTGCCTTGCTGATCATTCACAACGTCGATGGGTAACTCATCAAAGTTGGAGGGGTGATAGTGCACCACCTGATGACCCTTGCCATCGATTTTCTGCAGAAAGTACCCTTGCCGGTATAACATTCCCACACCGACAAAGGGCACCCCCAAGTCGCTCGCGGCTTTGCAGTGATCTCCCGCCAAAATACCCAGACCACCGGAATAGATAGGCAAACTCTCGTGGAGCCCAAACTCGGCGCAAAAATAGGAGACCAGGTCTTTTTCAATATCGATATGGGGAGATAAGCAGCGGTTGTCCGGGCTTTTCAAATAGCCGTCAAAACCAAATAGTGCCCTTTGAAAATCTTGAAGAAAGGTGGAGTCTTTGGCCGCCGCTTCGAGTCGGCTTTGGGATACACGATTGAGGAATAGCTTGGGGTTATGACCTGTGCTCATCCACAGATCTTTATCCAGCCGGTAAAAGACCCCTCGAACTTCGCAGTCCCAGCTGTAGATCAGATTATTGGCCAAGTCCTCCAGGCGCTTCAACACCTTGGG
>JBFKTM010000033.1:0-11645 GCA_041636295.1 Oleiphilaceae bacterium | reverse complement strand
TTATTGACCTACGCAATAATGGCGGCGGCTCATTACAAGAAGCTAACATGCTAACCGGGTTATTTATTGACCAAGGGCCAACCGTTCAGATACGCAATAGTCGTGATCGTGTAGATGTGATGAAAGATCCTGATCCAGAATTGGTTTACGGCGGCCCACTGGTAGTATTGGTTAACCGAATGAGCGCTTCGGCATCGGAAATATTTGCAGGGGCTATTCAGGACTATGGTCGAGGGGTGATCATGGGCAGCCAAACCTTTGGAAAAGGGACTGTTCAGTCAGTCAGATCGCTTAATCATGGGCAAATCAAGATTACACAAGCCAAATTTTATCGCGTTTCCGGCGCGAGCACTCAGCACAAAGGCGTCATTCCGGACATAGAGTTACCTTCACTCATCGACAAAACGGAAATAGGTGAAGACGCGCTTCCAGAAGCACTACCCTGGGATGCAATAGACCCCGTCGAGCACACCAAATTCACATCAACGTCCATGTTTTTGGATGATTTGTTGAGTAATCACAGCACCCGTTTTCATGCCATGCCAGAGTACAAGGTATTACTTGAAGAGATCGAATTTCTCAATGAACGACGCGATACCAAAACACTATCTTTAAATGTTGCAGAAAGAAGAAAGCTAAAGGCAGAACTAGACGCCAAACAATTAACCCTTATCAACAAGCGCCGGGTCAGTGAGGGTGAAAAGCCTTTTGCATCAATAGAAGAGAAAGAGAAGCACGATGAAGCGCTTATTGCTAAACCCAATAAAGAGAAGAGCCTTGATTTTGTAGCCAAAGAGAGTGGCGAAGTTGTCTTGGATCTGATCGAACTCAATCAGCGATTAGCCGCTAGCAACGGCAGTGCTGCCGTATTCACCCTACAGTAAACGCTAGCTGCACCGCCACCTCAATACATTAAATGGGAGGTGGCGGCTCCCCCTCCCCTGATAACAGTCTAAATAGTCATTTTTCAGACGGTATTTTGTTAATTCCTTTGAAGGTGATTTCTTCTGTAAAAATTGCAAGCTAAACTAAGGATGGAACACCAAAAAACTGACATGCCCATCGTTGAGGCATATCAAAATTAATGTAGTCAGAAGGACATTTGCCTATGAGTCAGGATCAACACGACAAACACAATGCGCTTGAAGAGTTTCTTGAAGAGTCTTTAGACGAGAGTGAGGAACAGCGCTTCGGTATCCCTGACCAAACGAAAGTGTCCCCAAAACCAAAAGAGAACACGAAACCAGAAACAGCGGAAGAGCAGGAAAAAACCAGGCCACCAAAAAGTCAGCGACCAAAACAATCCGACAGTGATGAAGATGATGAATCCCTGATTGACCGTATTAGCGGCCTCACCTCTTCTGCTTTTAAGTTTGCCAAAAGAACCACAGAGACCTCCTTTAAGGTTGGCAAGGCACTTATACAATCACAGGATCAGCTCAAATTGATGCTGTCAGCGGGCCAATCACTTAAAGACCTACGAGAGGTGGCGGGGTTAACCCTCTCTGAGTTAAGTGATGCGCTCAACTTAAAAGACAAATCGTTACTCGAAGCCGTTGAAAATGGCACGGCGACACTCTCTTTCGAACTTATTCTTAGGCTATCGGCACTGCTTGCCCGCAACGACCCAATTCCCTTTATCATTAAGTACACCCGCACATACAATCCTGAAATCTGGAAGATTTTAAGCGATTGGGGGCTGGGTAGATTACCACTACAGTATGAGAGAGAGCGTCAGTTTATCAATATTTTCAGAGCCCATGATGAGGCCAGAAAACTATCTGATGATGGGTATAAAAAAGTGCTGGAATTCACACGAAAGGCATTTGAGCTCTCTTTACATTTCATTGCAGAACAAGAAAATCTTGAAATAGATAGTGAAGAGTTAACCGCACACTCTAAGGAAGATAACAAAAGCAGCGGCAAAACCAATCCGCTACAAAATAGCAAAAAGTAACGATAACACATACGCCATTTCATACATGACCTCCTTTGCAATGACACAGAGTCGGTCATGTATCGCTTAGACACTAGCTTTTGGGGTTATCTTCAAACTTAAAGCTAGGCAGGTTTACACCACTGATCAGCAAAAGCGATATTCCGGTAAAGATAAAAAAGAATAACGATGCCAGCCAGCTCGCAGCAACAGGGTCAGACAACCCCAGCTCATTGGTTTTAATAAAGAGAAAAACAGCGCTCACGGCAGCCAGGATAAAACTAACTATCGCAATATACGTGGTCATCTTTTGAAACTTACTCTTGGTTTTTTGCATAATACAGGTTTATCCTAAAAGGGCTTTCATCTTTTCGACGGTAGGTCTCTCTACTATACCCTTTTCGGTGACAATCGCCTCAATTAATTCTGCTGGCGTTACATCAAAAACCGGATTGAACGCATCAACTCCCTTAGGAGCAAGCTGTAACCCTTTAATAGAGGTAACTTCATTTGATGTACGCTGTTCTATAGGAATGAGATCTCCTGACGGGAGTGACATATCAACCGTGCTTGACGGAGCAACCACCATAAATTTAAGACCGTGATGACGAGCTAACACTGCCAGACTATAGGTGCCAATTTTATTGGCTACGTCACCATTGGCTGTAATACGATCCGCTCCAACAATCACCCACTTTACCTGGCCCTGTTTCATAATATGCGCCGCCGCAGAATCAGCATTCAAGGTAACAGCAATACCCTCTCGCTGAAGCTCCCAGGCGGTTAATCGAGAACCCTGCAACCAGGGACGTGTCTCATCCGCATAGACATGGTTAATCAACTTTTCACTCCAGGCGTGACGAATAACCCCTAGCGCAGTACCAAAGCCCCCGGTCGCAAGAGCCCCCGTATTACAGTGGGTCAACACTGCAAAAGGCTGGTCTGCGGTCACCGCCATTAAATTTGCCCCTAATGCCCCCATCGTTTTATTCGCTTTGATATCTTCTTGGTGAATGTTCTCTGCCTCACGCGCAAGTGGCGGCGTGGGGTTCTGATCATCACCGAGTATCGCAATGAGCTTTTTCATTCGATCCAACGCCCAAAACAGATTAACAGCAGTCGGTCTCGACTGTGCCAGCTCTTCAATTGCACTGCTAAGGTTATGCTTCCAACGGGCTCCATGGGTTTTAAAGCTATCCGCAGCAGCCAGAACTACACCATAGGCTGCACAAATGCCTATAGCAGGCGCGCCACGTACAACCATTTCAGTAATCGCCTCAGCAACCCCTTTTGATGTGGTGTATTCCAGAAAAACCTCCTGGTCTGGCAACAGTCGCTGATCCAATAACACCAATTGCCCACCATTCCACTTTATAGCTTCAACACTACTGTTCATTAATTTCCTCTATGTCCCAATGGCACCATCCACAGGTCGCAAGCGGTGGCTGGCACAGTTGACGGGTTTGTCTGATATAAAAATTGTAGCCAATTATAGGCGCTTTAAAATTCTCATCCAAACCCATAAGACAGATAAAATCATTCGAGGTATACTGCGTGCTAACCTAATCAATTAGCACTTGCGGATTTTATGCTTAATATTCAATCAGTAGACACTATTATCCATGCTCGCTGGGTGATCCCCGTGAGACCACAAAATACCGTTCTCAATGAACATTGTGTGGTGGTTTCTGACCAGAAAATTATAGAAATCCTGCCAAGTGATGAAGCTCCACAAAAATACTCAGCAAAAGAAGAGTTCACGCTCAACCAGCACGTGTTATTACCCGGCCTGATAAATGCCCATGGCCACAGCGCCATGAGCCTGTTTAGGGGGTTAGCAGATGATCTTCCACTTATGGAGTGGCTTAACGGCCATATCTGGCCAGCTGAAGCGCAATGGGTTGATGAAGATTTTGTTGCTGATGGTACGTTACTCGCCATTGCTGAGATGATCAGAAGTGGGACTACCTGTTATAGCGATATGTACTTCTTCCCCAACATTAGTGCCAAAGTGGCCCGGGAACACCGTATACGTACCCAGATCTGCTTCCCGGTACTCGATTTTCCAACCGCATGGGCACAAAATGCCGAAGAGTACATCCATAAAGGGCTGGCACTATTTGACCAGTACAAAAACAGCGACTATGTATTTGTCGCCTTCGGCCCTCATGCGCCTTATACCGTCTCCGATGAGCCCTTAAAGCAAATAGCTACACTGTCTGAGCAATTGGATGCCAATATACAGATTCATCTTCATGAAACCGCTTTCGAAGTTCAGGAATCGGTTGAAAAGCACGGTGTTCGTCCTATTCAACGACTGGCAGATCTAGGGCTGCTCTCTCCGTCGTTACAGTGTGTTCATATGACACAAATAAATGAACAAGACCTGGAACTGTTGACCCAGAGTGGCGCTCATGTCGTTCACTGCCCTGAGTCCAACTTAAAACTGGCCAGTGGCTTTTCCCCGGTCGATTCACTTATTAAGGCTGGCGTCAATGTTTCATTAGGCACCGACGGTGCTGCCAGCAACAATGATCTGGACCTACTGGGCGAGATGAAAACGGCCGCACTGGTAGCCAAAGCGGTTGCCGGCGATGCCTCCGCTGTGAATGCGCACCAAGCGTTGGAAATGGCCACCATTAACGGGGCCAAAGCGATGGGATTGGAAGAAAAGACAGGGTCACTGGAATCCGGTAAATGGGCTGATATAATTGCTGTCGATCTTGGCTTTCTAGACTGCCTGCCCGTTTACGATGCGTCTTCCCATATTGTGTATGCGACTAATAGTCATCAGGTCACCCATAGCTGGATTGGCGGAGAGATACACATGAAGGACCGCCAGCTAACCATGATAGACACCCTCCACCTCGCTGAGCGCGTTCGTGGCTGGGCAAAGAAAATCAAAGCATCCGATGCTGAGCAACAATAAAGTTTACTGTCTTTCCACAAGTTATTGAGTATCAAGGTTAAACCCTAATGAATAATCCGGCATTTAAAAACGTAGATCAAAATGAAATCGCCAAGTTTGAAGCATTGGCTAGTCGCTGGTGGGATAAAGAAAGTGAATTTAAGCCACTTCACGATATCAACCCCTTGCGAGTTAACTACATTGATGAACGTGCAAACTTACCTGGTAAAAAAGTACTGGATGTCGGCTGTGGCGGTGGGATTCTTTCTGAAGGTTTGTCACAGCGTGGAGCTCATGTAACAGCCATTGATATGGGTGAAGCCCCATTGGCCGTTGCGCGCTTACACGGCCTGGAATCAGGTGTTAAAGTCGACTATCAGCAGATAACCGTTGAAGAGTTGGCCAGTCAACAACCGGGCACCTATGATGTTGTAAGCTGCCTGGAAATGCTGGAGCATGTACCACAACCTGCGTCAGTCATTAAAGCCTGCTTCGATCTGCTCAAGCCCGGTGGCCAACTGTTTCTGTCAACCATTAACCGCAACCCAAAATCCTTTTTATTCGCGATTGTCGGGGCAGAACATGTACTCAAGATGCTGCCAAAAGGTACCCATGAGTTTAAGAAATTTATTCGACCTTCAGAGCTGGCCAACTACGTCAGGTCGGCAGGGTTTGAACTCGAAGACATTACCGGTATGACGTTCAACCCACTAACAAAGCGTTATAAGTTAGGGCGTGATGTGGACGTTAACTATCTGATGTATGCGGTCAAACCGAAATAATAAATCATCAGCGAGCAGAGAAGACATATACGTGGTCAATTATAAACCTGAAGCGGTACTGTTTGATCTTGATGGTACATTACTCGATACAGCTCCGGATTTCATCCGAGTTGTCAATCAGCAGCGCCGCTTGCACAATTTGTCGGCATTGGAGCCCACTCGCATTCGTGAAACTGTCTCCAATGGCGCGCGCGCACTCATCAAATTGTCCTTCGATTTAGATGAAAGTGACGAGCAGTATTTAGATAGACATAGCGAGCTTTTAGATCTCTATGCAGGCTCTATTGCCGACGAAACGGTACTCTTCCCGGGTATAGACCTGTTTCTGAAACAGCTGGAAGCCGCCACCATTCCTTGGGGTATTGTTACCAATAAACCATCACGTTTTACTCTGCCCTTACTGGAAAAACTAGATCTATCGGATCGATGCAGTGTCACCATCTGCCCCGATGATGTAACAAACCGAAAGCCCGACCCTGAAGCTCTGTTTCTGGCCTGCGAAAAACTCGCTTGCAACCCCAATAGATCCATCTATATTGGCGACCATTTGAGAGACATTGAAGCAGGCCAGCGAGCGGGAATGAAAACAGTCGCCGCTCGATATGGATATATTGACCACCCGGAACGTGTGTTGGAGTGGAATGCAGACTTCATTATCGATCATGGCTGTGAACTGAGCCAATGGCTGGAAACCATTTCCTGAATTCATGCGTTAACTAATACAGGTTAAACCATTATGCAAGACTACCAAGCTCCACCCGATCTATTAAAAGGCAAAGTAATTCTCGTCACCGGGGCGGGTGCGGGCATTGGCCGAGCAGCGGCCAAGACATTTTCGGCTCATGGCGCAACAGTCATTCTATTGGGCAGAACCATTAAAAAGCTCGAAGATGTTTATGATGAAATAGAAGCTGCCGGAAACCCACAACCGGCTATCTATCCGATGAATCTGGAAGGCGCTGTCGCCAAAGATTATGACGATATGGCTGCAACCATCGAAAAAGAGTTTGGCCGATTAGATGGCATACTGCACAACGCAGCGTTATTGGGCAGCATTACGCCCATAGAGCAGTATGATGCTGACGAATGGCTAAAGCTGATGCAAGTGAACCTCAACGCTCCGTTTATGATGACCCAGGCGTTGATTTCATTACTTCGCGAATCAGATGATGCTTCGGTTATTTTTACCTCTTCAAGCGTTGGTCGAAAAGGAAGAGCCTATTGGGGGGCTTATGCCGTATCAAAATTCGCCGTAGAAGGGTTAATGCAGGTACTGTCGGATGAACTGGATGATGAACACCATAATATTCGCGTAAACAGCCTTAATCCTGGGGCAACGAGAACCAATATGCGGGCACATGCTTATCCTGCTGAAAACCCCATCCATAATCCATTACCCGAAGAAATCATGGGGGTGTACCTCTATTTAATGGGGAAAGACAGTGCAGGCATTACCGGACAGGCTTTCGATGCTCAAAGTAAATAGCGTCGTTACACAGGCACTTTAGAACAACCACAAAAAAGGGACAGTGCAAACTGTCCCTTTTCTAATTTTGGCAGCCAGAAAACTAGTTGATTTGCTTGTTAATCAGAATACGCACCACTTCGTTGGAACCTACGACTACCGGTGAAACAGCACCCTCAAAATCCCCCGCTTTTGCTGTAGGCTGACCTCCTTTAGTAATTCGAGCAACGACACTGACTTCGGAAACCGAGGATATTTTTGCCATAGGCCCCATAGCCATCTCATCATTCAAATTAACTAAAATGGGTAGGTCGGCCACCGTTTTTCGGCTGACGGCCAAAGGCAGTGGTGGGCCACTCAGCGCTTTGGCAAAGATAAACAAGGTATCATTTGGAGAAGCCATGCCTTGAAGCGAGGGGTCTAACTCAACCAGAACTTTAACGTCGGCAGCGTTTTCATCACTGTTTATCTTATCTTCTGCTACGGCTGACGCATTACTATTTTGTGGTAGCTGATTTGCTGCTGGCACCTTAAACTGGCTGGTTAAGCCCAGTGCAGCTTTCGCTTTTTCAATGCCGGCTATAATCGCGTCCCGGCTTGGGTTATCAGGCTCAACATCGAGAATTCTCGACCAGTATTTAATCGCGTCCTCATAACGCCTATCTTCAAAAGCCGCAATACCTAGCAGCCCCAAGCCATTGGTTTCATCTGGATTAATAGCAAAAGCACTATCCAAAACCTCTTTTACCTGCGCTGTCATCTGCCCCTGTTCAGCGAAAAACAGGGCCTGTGCTGCTAGGCCATAAATAGCTGAGGGGTCTTGCTGCTGCTTTTCGAGCAACGCAGCCATTCTCATAAAGGCGTAAGACGCCTGATCATATTGTTCGAGATTCATACTTGAGCGCGCCAACATAAACCAACCATCGGCGTTATCAGGATTCGCCTCTAACTTATCGCGTAGCGCAGTTAGTAACTCTTCGATATTCTGTTTTGGCATGCCATTGCTGACCGCAGGTACTGAATTCCCCCACTCTCGGTATTGCGCCACCCCATCCAACGCGCCCCATTTGGAATAAAGGCCGTAGCTGACTAACGGAATTCCGAGCATAAGAACCCCGGTGACTACCCACACCAATGGCGAGCTCTTTTTTACGGTGCGTTGTTGCTGTACTGGGCCCTCATCATCCAAGCCTTCGACATCCGTTATCAAGCCCGCTTCCAATTCAGTTTTTAACTGTTGGTACTGTTCATCGCTAATCACACCTGTTTGTTTTTCAGCGGCAATTTCAGCGAGGCGATCTTTAAAAACTGCAATATTTTGTGCACGACGGTCCAGTGCAACACGTTTCTGTCTGGTGCGAAACAAGGGGTAAATAACGAAGCCCAGTGCAAACACCACCAATACTAAAGATACAAGCCAAAAATCAATCATTAATTACTTCTCGTCTTCTGACAGAATTTTACTTAACTGGTTTTTATCCTCTTGCGAAAGTTCTGCCGTTTTCGCGGGACCAGCCGAACGCTTCTTCCTAGAGGTCATTACAACAATAACAACACCGAGCAACGCTATTACTGCAGGGCCCAGCCACAATAGGTAGGTTGAAGTGTCAAACTTGGGTTTATAGACGACAAAATTGCCGTAGCGTTCAACCATAAAGTCGACCACCTGCTCCTCATCCTTTCCTTCCAAGATCATGCGATGTAGTTCATTACGAAGATCTTTAGCAATGGGCGCATTGGAATCCGCAATGTTCTGGTTTTGGCATTTTGGACACCGCAGCTCCTCGGCCAGGCGTAAAAATTGGAGGCGCTGTTCATCTGTGCTGAATTCAAGCGTATCGATTGCCATTACAGTTGTCGGCAGCAACACGCACAACGCTATAAAAAACTTTTTTATCATCTCTGTTCTCAACCAGCGTCCCATTAAAAAAATCTAGCTTTCACCAGCGTATTGTTTGATTCTTGGTTCAAGAATTGTTTTCCAGACATTATCATCAACCACACCAACGTGGCGATAACGAACAACCCCTTTGGCATCGACTATATAGGTTTCCGGCGCACCATAAACACCAAGGTCCAATCCCAGCCGGCCTTTTTCGTCAAAAATATTAAACGTGTATGGATTATCAAGCTTGATTAACCACTGCTTTGCCGCTTCACGCTCGTCCTTGTAATTCAATCCAATTACAGGAACACCATACTCTCTGGCAATTTTTAACAGATAAGGGTGTTCGACACGACAAGATGGGCACCAGGTGGCCCATACGTTTAGTAGTGAGACACGCCCTTTAACATCCTCTTGCGATAACATTGCTGTTGGGTCTTGCAAGCTGGGAAGGTTAAATGAAGGCAGCGGATCACCAATTCGGGCCGACTCCAACTTGGTAGGATCATTACTCAATCCCCAAAATAAAATCACACCAATAATGACTGCCAGCACCAGCGGTAAAAATAATAACGCTCTTTTCATAATCCTAGATCAATCCCTTTTACAACTATTTTGTATTAGTTTTTTAATCACTATGCTGTTCGCGGAGCGCTCTCCGAAGCAATAACAGCGGCTTCATTGGCTGCAGTTGCGTCCTGCTTCTTGCGTATTCGGTAGCGCCTGTCAGTGATTGCTATAAAACCACCTACTGCCATCATCAGTGCGCCCAACCACATCCAGCGGACAAACGGTTTATAATGAACCCGAATAGCCCAAGCATCGCCGTCTAGCGGTTCACCCATGGCAACGTACAGATCCCTAAACAGACCAGGATCAATCGCCGCCTCTGTCATCATATTGCGCTGTGCATTGTATACCCGTTTTTCAGGCCTTAAGGTGGTTATTTTTTCATCATCGGCCCAAACAGAAATGACCGCCTTGTCCGCTTCATAATTAGGCCCGGTCTTGTGCGTAAGCTGATCAAACCTGAATTCGTAACCTGCAACGACAACGCTATCTCCCGGAGCCAATCGCAGATCGCGCTCCTCTTCATAATTTGACACCAGGCAGATGCCAATAATACTGGCGGCTAGACCCAAGTGTCCTAGTACCATCCCGATATACGAGCGACCTAATTTTGAAAAACCAGCCAACCGGCCTTGCTTGGAGGCTGTTTTATTCCACATATCTTTAGCCGTTACCGTAACAATCCACAATGCTGACCACATACCCAGGAATACCAGGCCATTGAACTCACCAGCGAACAGGAATGGGAATAGCAACGCCAGCGCGGTGCTCAAAACAGCAGCTATCCACAACTGTTTTATCAAATACTGCCCCTTGGAGTCTTTCCAGCGACTAACAATACCTACCCCCATTACTGCGACAAGCACCGAGACAATGGGCACAAACAGTTTATTGAAGTAAGGCGCACCGACGGACAGTTTTCCTCCCCCAATAAAGTCCATAAACAAGGGATAAAGCGTGCCTAGAAAAACAGTGACCGTAGCAACCATCAGCAACACATTATTCAGTAAAAGAAAAGTCTCTCTTGATAGCAGCGTGTGAGTCGCTTGACTGCTTACCGCCGGGGCTCTCAGAGCATAGAGTGTCAGGGCTCCCACCAGAGTGATAGCAAGCAGACCCAAAATAAAGGTACCTCGTGTCGGATCAGAAGCAAACGCATGCACAGATGTTAAGACACCGGAACGGACCAAGAAGGTTCCAAGGAGACTTAATGAAAATGCGATAATTGCCAATAGTACCGTCCAGCTTTTAAACACCCCCCGCTTTTCCGTTACGGCCAACGAGTGCATTAAGGCGGTACCAACTAACCAAGGCATAAATGATGCATTTTCAACTGGATCCCAGAACCACCAGCCGCCCCAACCGAGTTCGTAATAAGCCCACCAACTGCCCAATGCAATACCCAGTGTTAGGAATGCCCACGCAACGGTTGTCCAAGGTCTCGACCAGCGAGCCCATGCTGCATCCAAACGACCACTTATAAGTGCTGCCAAGGCAAACGCAAAGGCGACTGAAAAGCCAACATATCCCATATACAACATTGGCGGATGCAGAATCAAACCAATATCTTGCAATAGCGGATTTAGATCCGCGCCTTCCTGAGGAAATTCAGGTAGATAACGAGTAAATGGATTGGAAGTAGCCAAGATAAACAGCGTAAAGCCAACACTGATCATACCCATAACAGATAAAACGCGTGCCACCATATCCAATGGCAAGTCACGGCTAAACTGAGCTACCGCCCAACTCCAACCGGCAAGAATCAACCCCCACAACAGTAATGACCCTTCATGCCCTCCCCAGACAGCACTCAATTTAAAATAGTAAGGGAGTTGGGAATTAGAATGTGCCGCCACATATTGAACGGAGAAATCATCTGTCACAAAGGCATAGGAAAGACAGACAAAACTCAGAAGTAAAAAGACAAACTGCCCTGTTGCCATTGGCCGCGCAAAACTCATCCAGAGTTCGCTTTTAGTGATGGTTCCAACTAATGGAACGATCGCTTGAATGACCGCGATTGCAAATGCGAGTATTAACGCAAAATGGCCTAACTCAGGTAGCATATCATTTTCCTATCTTAAGCAGTGCAGTTGCAC
>JBFKTM010000032.1:0-11827 GCA_041636295.1 Oleiphilaceae bacterium | reverse complement strand
GTGATTGATTTGGCTAACGAATTGCTTTGCCGCGGCTATATTGACGAGTCCTTCTTGGAGAAAATGGGGACTAATTTTCGGACGCTGTACTCTGCCTGGAAGAATAAGCGAACCATACAGGAAGCACGTTTGCCAGAGCATCTATTAACCGGGCTCTGGGCCGCAGCCGCTGAGCATGAATTGGATTCCCATGTCGGCTTAGATATTGGTTATAAGGTTAACTACCAAGCCAGAGGATTACTCGCAAACTGGATGTTTCAATGCAGCACCCTGGCAGAAGCGTTTAATATATTCAGCAATAACATTTATCTGCTAAATCCCTCAGAGTACTGGGAAAAATTTAACGACGACGATTCAGTTAAATTGATCTTAAAGTTCAAAACACTTCAATATCCTTCAATTGCTATTGACCGAAGTATGGCTTCAATTGTTTCCTGGAGTTCTGCGCTATCGGGAACGAATATTAAGCCGAACACCGTTTCGTTTAGTCGTTCGAAACCTAAGTCAGTAGACAAATATAAACAAATATTTGGAGAGAACGTTGCATTTGGTCAAAAAGAAAACTTACTAGTATTTCCTGCTTCGGTTTTTGAGTACTCGATAACCGACGCCAATCCATATTTAAGAGAGTTACTTGAAAAGCAAGCGTTAGAAATAAGCACAAACTTGTGCGATACGGAGACCTATACTCACAGCGTGAACCGATTGCTACGCAAAAACTTACCCAAATATTGTCAGATTGAGCCAATTTGCAAAGCACTACACTTGAGTCGTTCAACCCTATATCGAAAGCTTAAGTCGGAAGGAACAAGCTACTCACAGTTGGTATTAAACGCACGAATAAGAAAATTAAAACACATAGAGAATACCCTCGATAATCATGAAGTAATTGCCGAGACCTTGGGGTTTCAAGACAGCGGATCTTACTATCGATTTCGAAAGTCCAACTTTAGTTTTGATTATAGTGTTTAGCATCAGGTCAGGCCTTACATTTCACATAGGCGAATGTCTCGCTTGAATATAGAAGCTTGTCAAATATAAAGCCTGACCCGCGCTTGTTCACGAAGTTATAACTAAGTTATAACGAAACTATCACGACATATCATGATTTCATAAAACCGGCTCTGCGGCCCTTCCCTTTGTCCCAAACTCTGATGAATACTAGCCTCATGCAAACAAACTCAGATGAGGTTTAGCCAATGATTAAACGAACCGTATTGCTCTTTACCGGGTTGATGACCATAGCCGCCTGCGGCGAAAGTGCACCGAACCATGAGACCAGTGCCAAAGATATCGACAAGACTACAGGCGGTAGCCCAGAACTGGCGATTGCGACATTCGCCGGCGGCTGTTTCTGGTGTGTTGAGTCAGATTTTGAAAAACTGCCTGGGGTGAAAGACGCTATTTCGGGCTACATTGGCGGGGAGGAGGAAAACCCCACGTACAAACAGGTCTCCTATGGTGAAACTGGTCATGTAGAGGCGGTTGAAGTCCATTACAATCCAGACCAGATCAGCTATGAGCAACTGCTCAATGCCTACTGGCAGCAGATCGACCCGACAGACACCGGCGGTCAATTTGTCGATCGGGGATTTCAGTATCGCCCTTTTATTTTCTATCATAACCAGCAGCAGAAATTAGCGGCTGAAGCATCCCGCAACATGCTGGCCAGTGCCAGTCGTTTCGACAAACCGCTGGCCACCGATATAAAAGCAGCGTCTCAATTCTGGCGGGCAGAGGAGTATCATCAGGACTACTATAAAAAGAATCCGATACGATATAAGTTCTACCGCTATAATTCCGGCAGAGATCAGTTCCTGGAAGCAACCTGGGGCGATGAACTTCACCACTATGAGGAGAAAGCAAAAATGACCCAAGCAGACAAGCATGAAAAGCAGTACCTCAAGCCTTCCGATGACAGACTGCGTGAAACACTGACTCCTCTACAATATCAGGTCACCCAGGAAGACGCGACCGAGCGAGCGTTCAATAACGAGTATTGGGACGAAAAACGCGAAGGTATCTATGTCGATGTGGTCAGTGGTGAACCGCTGTTCTCATCTAAGGATAAATTCGACTCCGGCAGTGGCTGGCCCAGCTTCTCGCAGCCGATCAATGCCGACAATATTGTCGAGAAGCGAGACTTCAAACTGCTGTTACCTCGCACCGAAGTACGCAGCAAACATGGCGACTCTCATTTGGGGCATGTCTTCGAGGATGGACCACAGCCTACCGGCTTACGCTACTGCATCAACTCGGCCGCATTGCGTTTCATTCCTAAAGAGACCTTGGCAGAAGAGGGCTACCAGGAGCTGATTGCCCTGTTTTAACCGACACTGTTTTAACCAACACTGTTTAACCAACACTAGGGCGGCCCGATCGTGGTCGCCCGTAATGAAGTATCGCCGACTATCAGTTTGCTGAATGTCAATAATCAATATTATCAATTGGTATAACCCCCCGCACTTCTATATTGTCGATAGCCTCTACGTTATGGGACACATCGACTATGGTCGCCTCCATTGAGCGAATTAAGGTTTTAACCGCAGGCATTGTCAGCCTCGTGCTGATGTTAGGTGTCGCCCGTTTTGCCTATACCCCACTACTTCCGCTGATGCAGCAACAGGCGGGACTCGGCATCTCCGAAGGGGGGTGGTTAGCCAGTATCAACTACATGGGTTACTTCACCGGAGTATTGATCGCAGCCTCAATCAGCAACATGCAGCTGAAAGACCGACTCTACCGATTAGGCATCATTGTCGCCCTTGCTAGCACCGCAGGCATGGCAGTCACCACTGACTTCTGGCTATGGAGCCTGATGCGCTATTTGGCGGGCCTCAGCAGCGCCGCTGGCCTACTGCTTGGTTCAGGGCTGATACTTAACTGGCTCATTCGCCACCACTACCGCAGCGAGTTGGGGATTCACTTTGCCGGTGCCGGATTGGGGATAGCGGTTTGCGCCTACGCGGTTGACCTCATGACCCCCACGTTTGATTGGAGCCAGCAGTGGCTGATATTGACACTGCTGGGTCTGGCGATGGCGATACCCGCCTGGTGCTGGTTACCTCGACCGGAAAACAGCCACCTGATGAGAAGCGGCGAAGCGCTGGTCGACAACCCACCCTCAAAAGCCTATTTGCGACTGTTTATGGCCGCCTATCTCTGCGCCGGTGTCGGCTATGTGATTAGCGCCACATTCATCGTGGCTATTGTTGACCAGCAAAACCCCATGGTAGATGAGGGTGCAAAGGTCTTTCTGGTGCTGGGTCTGGCAGCAGCCCCGGCCTGCATTATCTGGGATCTGATCGCGCGCAGGATTGGCGACCTCAATGCCCTGACCCTGGCCTGCCTGATACACACCGTTGGTATCGTACTGCCGGTAGTCGGTAACGCACCCTGGCTGGCATATCTCAGTGCCGTGCTATTTGGCGGCACGTTTATCGGTATCGTTAGCCTGGTACTGACCACGGCAGGGCGACTCTACCCCACCGCCCCATCGAAGATCATGGGTAAAATGACCATCAGCTACGGTATTGCCCAGATCGCTGCCCCCGCCATTACCGGCCAGATCGCGACGATGGGGGGTAGCTATCGAGACGGCCTGATTATGGCCGGGCTATTTATGATCGTGGGAACACTACTCGTAGCATGGCTGAGAGTAGTCGAACGACGAGAGCAAACACACCAACCAGCACTGCAAGGAGCATCACATGCCATACGTTAATATCAAAATCACCCGAGAAGGGGCAACGAAAGAGCAGAAAGCGGAACTCATTAGCGGAGTCACCGAACTACTGCAGAAAACCTTAAATAAAAACCCCGCCACTACCGTGGTGGTGATTGATGAAGTCGATACCGATAACTGGGGTATCGGTGGTGAAGTAGTGACCGAACTTAGAAAACGTTCATAGCCTCACATCGCTGCACCCGATAGTGGGGGCATCTTGCAGTAGCAATCTGACTAACAGCTGTTATGATTACTCAATTAATCAAATTATCCTTAGTCACTCGCTATCTGCAGGATGCCACGCCATGAGATTAATCCTTCGAACACTCCTTCTAACCGTACTATTTATCACACTTAGCGGCTGCCAGAGCATGTATTACGGTGCCATGGAAAAAGTCGGCTATCATAAGCGCGATATCATGGTTGACCGGGTTGAAGCTGTTCAAGATGCCCAGAGCGAAGCCAAAGAGCAATTTGCCTCTGCGCTGGACCGCTACCAACAACTCATCACCATTGAAGACCAAGACCTGCTCGATAAATACAACGCCCTCAATGATGAGTTTGAAGACAGCAAAGCCGCTGCTGAAGAGGTTAGCGAGCGGATCGATGCCGTTGAAGCGGTGTCTGAAGCGCTGTTTGAAGAGTGGGAAGAGGAACTGACGCTCTACAGCAACAGCAACCTGAAACGGCAGAGCAGCCAGAAACTGGCCACCACCAAGAAGAAATATGCGCAATTGATGAAGTCTATGCGTCGTGCCGAGTCCAAAATGGAACCCGTACTTGCGGCACTGCAAGACCAGGTACTCTATCTAAAGCATAACCTCAATGCCCGAGCCATCAACGCCCTTAAAGGCGAGTTGAAGACCATTGAAACCGATGTCGCCCGACTCATCAAAGAGATGGAGCACTCCATAGCCGAATCCGAAGCATTTCTTGCGCAGTTAACAGAAAGCTAGGTTCGTGCCATCGCTAATCCATTCAAGCCCGGCTATGTCGGGCTTAACATTGAGTCTGTCAGTCGTTAAATCGCGTTTATTCTCCCTTGTAAACTCCATTTATCACCTATAATTCAAACAGTGATACAGGGAAACCTCACCGCTTTTCGGCAAGGATGTATTGAACAATACACCATTAAATCGGGAGGCAATGGCCATGGCCAGACTCACTAACATTGAAGGCATCGGACAAACTTATTGCAATAAACTGCATGAGGCAGGAGTTGATACCCAGGCACAGCTGCTTAAAACTGCCTGTACACCACAAGGACGATCACAGCTTGCAAAACAGACCGGCATTAGCACTAAAAAAATCCTGGGCTGGGTAAACCGGGCGGACCTCACGCGCATTCGAGGCATCGGTGAAGAGTTTGCCGATTTGCTAGAAGTATCAGGTGTCGACACCGTTCCTGAATTAGCCAGAAGAAATGCAGAAAACCTCAGTCAGACGCTCCGTCAGGTAAATAACGAGAAACATGTGGTGCGACATATTCCGGGGCAAAAACAGGTATTGGCCTGGATCGACCAGGCACAACACTTGCCCAAGGTCATCAAGTACTAATAGGTCTCTTTTTCCACACCTAACAACGGTCGCCACTGAACGCGACCGTTTCTTTATGTCTCTTGAACATCTGAACGACAACCATAACCTACTGTTTATATTGTCTTTTTAACCAGATAAATGAGCAATAAAAGACTAAAAAGAAAACTTATTATAAAAAATGCGCTTTTTCTTTTGAACTTTTTGAACACTCATCATGTCTTTTTAGATGTCCTTAATTTTAAAGGTCGGAAAAAACAAAATAACCAAAAACTCAATTGACACGTGGAAGAGGAAACCTCACATGAGCGAAAAAAATACCAAGACTATCGCAAGCGCTGCAATTGCAGGCGTATTGGCTGTTGGCATGATGGCCAGTGCAGGTAACGCCGTAGCAGGCAAACCAGGCTTCGAAAAATGCCAGGGCATTGTTAAAGCCGGCATGAATGATTGCGGCACCAGCAAACACAGCTGTGCGGGTCAATCGACCGTAGATGGCGACCCTGAAGAGTGGGTATACGTTCCAACCGGCACCTGCGACAAAATTGTCGGCGGCAAGGTTAAAGGTTAATCCCCCCAATTCTGTCTGCAACAGGGAGTTTTCCAGATGTCTTCTATCAATCATCACACCCCCCCGTTATTGGGTGCCGGGATAGGACTGCGTTCAGTGCATTACCAGACAATACTGGAAACACTCCCTGCTGTGCCCTGGTTTGAGGCCTTAACCGATAACTATATGGGGGAGGGCGGCCTTCCTCTACATTACCTGGAAGCGGTTTGTAATCATTACCCGATTACTTTTCATGGCGTCGGCCTGTCACTCGGTTCGTTAGACCCGTTAGATCGAAATTACCTCAACAAGTTAAAAAAACTAATAACTCGTTTTCAACCCAAACTGGTTTCAGACCACCTCTGCTGGTCTTCGTTTGGCGGCATTCATGGCAATGATCTGTTTCCACTGCCCTATTCGAAAGAAGCACTGGATCATATCGTAACCCGCATTAGCCAGGTTCAAGAGAGCCTCGGCCAACGAATTCTAGTTGAAAATGTCTCCAGCTACGTGACCTTTCACTCCGATGAAATG
The DNA here is from genome assembly GCA_041636295.1 of Oleiphilaceae bacterium. Lineage (GTDB taxonomy): Bacteria > Pseudomonadota > Gammaproteobacteria > Pseudomonadales > Oleiphilaceae > Alkalimarinus. The sequence goes on along the minus strand of JBFKTM010000032.1, from coordinate 5,480 downwards.
ACCGAGTGGGAGTTTCTGACTGAAGTTGCCAAACGGGCCGATTGCGACCTGCTTTGCGACATCAACAATATCTATGTGAGCGCTCAAAATCATCAGTTTGATCCGTTGGTTTATCTCACCGCCCTGCCCCATAACCGCGTTAAAGAGATCCATCTGGCCGGGTATGAGGATGTTGGCACCCACCTGCTCGACACCCACGGCGATGTTGTTCATCCGCCGGTCTGGGCTCTCTACGAGCAGGCCATCGAGATGATCGGACCGGTAGCCACGTTAATCGAGTGGGATACCAATATACCTAGCTTCGACACCTTACAACAGGAAGCCCGAAAAGCAGCGTTGATTTTGGAGCGGTACGATGCGGTTGCGTGACATTCAGCAGCAGTTTATTAACGCCATGTACAGCCAATCCACGCCTGCGGACGGGTTCATCAAGCCCTCAGCTACACTCACCGCCGATGAACGCCTGGCTATTTATCGAGGCAGTGTGCGTGGCGGCCTGTTAAATGCGTTAAGCGACATCTACCCGGTACTTCAGAAACTGCTCGGAGAGCACGCCTTTGAAGGGCTGTCACGGGCCTACATAAAGCAGTACCCATCTGTTTCGGCGAATATCGCCGATTATGGCAACCATTTTGCTTACTTTATAGACACTTTCGAGCCATTGGCCGACTACCCCTATCTGTCAGATACGGCTCGATTAGAGTGGTCGTGGCACCGCGTTTTTCACCAGGCTGACGACACACCGCTGGATTTAGCACGATTAGGGGAGATGCCGCCTGAGCAGCAATTAGCTTTGCGATTCAGGCTCCCTCACGCCTGCCAGCTGCTTCGCTCTCAGTTTCCAATAAAGCAGATCTGGAAAGCCAACCAGACGGAACACCAGAGCGGCCATCAAGACGATCTTAAAGGCCATTTTCAAGACAATTTTAAAGACCGCACTATCGAGTTAATTCAGCGGGATTACTACCTGCTGGTATGGCGGCGGGGTTATGAAATGCGGATCGACGAGCTGGCGGAAAACCACTGGTACTTCCTTTCGCAGTTGGAGCAATCTGCCTGCTTTTCCGAAGCCGTCGAACAGTTTTTAACATCCTACCCTGAGGAAGACGTTGCTGCGCTTTTTGCCACAGCCGTCGGCCAGGGCTGGATTGTGGATTTTTAATAATCAAACAAATTTGAATAACCAAAACAAATAAGTAAAGGGAGTATAGACATGACAAAGAGCGCGACACTGGACACCTCGCAAAGCGATACGGCAAAGCGCCACAAGCCCGGCGTTGTCTCACTCTATTTAACGGCAACTCAGTGGGTGGACTACCTTCAGCCGGCACTCAATATGGTGTTCAGGTTATGGCTGGCCAAAGTATTTTTTATGTCAGGGCTCACCAAAATTCAATCCTGGAGTACTACCCTGATGTTATTCGAGTACGAATACGCCGTGCCAGTACTCAACTTTAGAGTCGCCGCCGTATTGGCCACGGGGGCGGAGCTAGTATTCCCCGTGCTATTGGTATTGGGATTAGCAGGTCGATTCAGTGCTGCAGGGTTATTCGTGCTGAATTTTGTGGCCGCTATCGCCTACCCGGATATCAGCCCGGCCGGTATTAACGATCACTACTTCTGGGGAGCGATGTTACTGGTATTGATGGCTTATGGACCAGGTAAGCTCTCGGTGGACCATCTGATTAAAACCATGATTGAAAAACGTCGTTAGCTGGCATGGGGTCTGACCCTGCGGGTCAGACCCCAAAATCGGATATCAGCTACCCCACTTCTTGCTGCTGTTCAACTTGGTCTACCGGCCAACACTTGCCAAGTTCCTCCAGCCACGCCTGAATAATGGGCTCTTGCACACGCCTTAACTGTACAGCTACACTCAGCTCGATAGATGGGGAGACACCACTCCAACGAACACCCCAGCCCTCGGCCTCGGCCCGTTCCGCATCATCGGCACGCAGTAGTGCGATGCCAGAGCCCCCTTTCACCAATTCACGAATGGCATCTTCATTATCAACAAAAACGGCTTTGCTGGGTGCCAAATGCTTATCGTTAAACAAGGCTTCCTTGAGAGCATAAAAAGGGCAACGCTCCGTGGTATAGACCCAAGGCAGTGGGGCTAATGCTTCAATCGGGGCTCCTTTGATTTTGTCCGCCCAACTGGCTGGTGCGACCACCGCCGTCTGAATATTGGCCAGCTGCACCACGTGCAGATCAGCGGTCGGACAGACGCCGAAGAAGAATCCGGTATCCAGCTTACCTTTACGTATATCCAGCAAGATATCGGGCGACATGCTGTTTACAAACGAAAGCTGTAAACCAGGATAGGCTTGGGAGGCGCTATGCAGCAGACCGGGGATTCGCAAGAATGCAAAATCCGAATTAACGCCAACAGATAGCTGCCCCAACACTTCCCCCTGAATTGCTTTAGCCTGTGACATCACTCGGCTAGCGGCATCCAACGCCGCCTGTGCCTCAACCAGCAGTTTTTCACCCGACGGCGTCAGCACCATGCCTTTGGGGGTGCGATCGAACAACACCACGCCCAGCGACTCTTCCAGTGCTTTAAGTTGGGCACTCACCGCAGGCTGGCTGGTATACAGCCGTTCAGCGGCTCGGGTCAGATGTTGCTCTTCAGCCACGGTAACGAACGTTTTAAGTTGATTCAATTCCATTAGCAAACTCCTCTGTCATGTCCATATTGAACCTGATAACAACAATGAGTGCCATCGGAATATCAAATGACGCTGATCCAAACATACGATTGGATCAAAAGCCTGACCCTGCGTTTAATAGATAGCGAGCTTCAGGAGGAATACACCATGCAAACATTAACCAATAAAACAGTGACTTTCATACCCGACAACACACTAACCAATGAGCCAGCTCGCTCTATTTCGGGCAATATGAAAATCCAGTTGGCCAAAATCTGGCGACTGCTGCGTATGTGGCGGCAACGAAGCCAACAGCGTCGAGCGCTGGCACAGTTGAACGATTTTATGTTAAAGGATATTGGCATAAGTCGCTCCGATGCGAGCAACGAGGCCAACAAGCCGTTTTGGAAGCCGTAAGGATGAGTCCAGCGGTGCTGTGTCGGCACCGCTGGTCAGATGATCTACACTGCCAGAAAAATCTTTTTATACGCCGTGTACATCGAGAGGGTAATCACCGGCCCTAGCACCAACCAGCCTAACGCCAGCGGAATGGTTGCCAAGATAGCAAACACCGTAAGCACGATGCCATAGAGCAGAAACGGTAAAATATTCTTCAAGCAGCCTTTAAAGCTTAATACCACAGCAGTCCAGGGGCCTTGCTCGTTCAAAACCACCAAAGCAGGCGCAAACCAGAAGGCCATCATCAAAGGCACCCACAAGGCCATGCCCACCAACATAATGAGCAGGAAATTTGCCATAAACAGCTGAACATCCTCGGGCGTGGCAGAGTTAGAACTGATTGCACTAAAAGCCGATAGCTGCTCGCTACCTGCCACAATAAAAATCAGTAGCCCCATCACGGCCAGAATTGCTAAAGAGAGCAGTAGATACAACAGACAGAGCAGTACCAGATTACCGAACTGCCGTTTAAAACCTGCAAACAGGTCGATGAACTGGATGTTTCCTTTAGTATCGCCGTTATAACAGGCCACCATAAAGCCCGCAGTAAACAGCGGCGTAATCAAACCAATCAACATATTAACGAAAGGGATCACTGAACCAACCAGGATGATCAGCAAATAAACAATAAACATACCGATCCAAACCCCCGCCCCCTGCTTAAACAGGCTAAAGGCTTCAGTGATCCAGCTCCAGCCTTGTCCGAATGGATTGGAAACCGGCTCCTGCAATACCAGTGGTACGTCTGCATTGACCGACACATCGGCCACGGGGGCCTGATAGGGATTACTCTCTTGCACAACATTCTCCTTAACGTATTTGATCAGTTTTTTGAATTCCTGATGAAGTATAGACAGGTGCGACCAATTAACCCATAACATTATGTATTGATTGCATTTTGTATATTTTTTGTAAGTTATCCTCATAACCTGCTTAGTTGCTGCTAAAGTTAGCAGCAATCACTCGTGATTGTCTTAGTATTTCATTAAAAAGGAACAAAAGGAGTTTACAATGGAAGCAACCAGTGTCTATCAGACCCCCGCCGGCGATTTAAACCAACACGCTAATGAGTATGCCGATATTAAGTTTTTTGGCTTTGAAGGTCGTCTTGGCCGTCTACGCTATTTTGCCTATGCCATGGGCCTCTCTCTGCTGCTGCAGTTTGTGCTGGGAGTGTTTGTTGCTGTGACTGCCGCAGCGTCTGAGACCCTGAGCATGGTGGTTATGGGCATCGGTGCCATCGCCATCATTGTTGTATCGGTGGGTTTTGGTATTCGACGCCTGCACGACCTTGATAAGTCCGGTTGGTGGATGTTGTTACTGTTTGTGCCGCTGGTCAATATCGCTGTGGGGCTATATATGCTCTTCGCCCAGGGAAATCAGGGAGAGAACCAGTATGGTTTGCAGCCCCCCGCCAACAGCACCGGCGTAAAAGCCACCGCAATTATTGCAGGCATTTTCTTTGTGGGTTCAATTGCGCTGGCCATTGTTGCACCAGCGATGATGGCTGGGGTTAGTGGTTAAACGTTCAACAACGTGCTTTCAACAAAAAGCGAGCACTTCAGTTTGCTTTAAGTGAAATACAAAAGGCCCTTTGAGGCCTTTTGTATTTATGGTGGTTAGGTCTGGTGTTCGGAGTCACCATTTCATCATTGGTGCGGGATTTAAGGGATGTTTTATAATCCATCTACCGGCCAATTTGAGAAGTCTCTTGTGAAACCCTGAATTGGGATACGCATCCTTTACCGCCTTGATGTCTGCTGCCGACAAACCAAATTTCACAAGCCCAAATGAGAAGTCCACTAAATCGCCCTTTCGAAAAAGCTCAAATAGAGAAGAAGGGGCATTCGTAACGGGCCGAACCTTGTGATGTTCAAGAATCATTTGAGTAATTTCTTCAGCCCAATCGTCGTGGCCGTGCTCCTCAAGGTATTTCAGAGCCGGAGGGACGGATGGTGTAAGATAATCCAAGGTACCGACTGTCCATTGGACAATATCATGAAAGCACGCTGCGACTTCTATCTTCTGTTGTTGGACAGGATCACATGATTCCAACATTAGGCAAAAGTTAGTCATACGAACAACATGGTTCCGATAACCCAAAAAGTCTTTTCCGATAAGAGGTTTCCACTTATCCAGAATGGAATCAATGTGATCTACGTTTGCCGGAAATGCCACGCTCGAAATCTCTTTCATATGATGCCTGACAAGCTTGTAGAAAAACGGGGAAAATTGTTTCTCTCAAGACCTCCTAAAACATCTAATGTTTAGCAACTCTGCCTGAACTTTGCAAACTCAACGGCTTCAAACATGTAAAAAACCAGACTACAAATACCCTGCCTTTTTTATTGCAAGATAGCTATTGACGAC
>JBFKTM010000031.1:0-11838 GCA_041636295.1 Oleiphilaceae bacterium | reverse complement strand
GCCGTGTACACCTGCTCCAGGGCCGATGTCTATTACGTAATCGGCAAGCCTAATAGCATCTTCATCGTGTTCTACAACAATGACAGTGTTCCCTAAGTCTCGAAGGTGGGTCAGTGTTTTAAGTAGGCGGTCATTATCGCGCTGATGGAGTCCGATGGATGGTTCATCCAGTATATACATCACGCCTACCAAGCCGGCTCCAATCTGACTTGCCAGTCGAATTCGCTGAGCCTCCCCGCCAGACAGGGTGTCGGCGCTGCGATCCAGTGTTAGGTATTCTAAACCTACATTTACAAGAAACTGTAGCCTTAGCTGTATTTCTTTTAGGATTTTAGAGGCGATCTCACCTTTGCGGCCTTCAAGTTCCAGTTCGGAGAAGTATTCAAATGCCTCGCCAACGGGTTTAGCGGTGATGTCAGGTAGTCGTTTATCTTTGATAAATACATGCCGTGCCGATCGTTTAAGTCGGGAGCCTTGGCAGTCGGTACAGGACATATTGGTTAGTAGTTTAGAAAGATCTTCCCTCACCATCTGAGAATCTGTTTCTCGATAGCGACGCTCCATATTAGGTAAAACGCCTTCGAAAGGGTGGTGTCGTTGAACAATATCGCCGCGTGTATTGACGTAATTAAAGGCGATTTTCTGTTCTCCACTCCCGTAAAGGATGGTCTTCTTAAAACTATCTGGTAATTGCTCAAATGGTTGATTCAGATCGATATCGTAATGCGTTGCCAGACTGGTGAGCATCTGGTAGTAGTAGACGGTTCTTCTGTCCCATCCCTTGATAGCTCCCTCGGCTAATGTAAGCTCCGGGTGTTGAATCAGTTTGTTGGGGTCAAAGAACTGTTTTACGCCCAGTCCATCGCAAGTTGGGCATGCCCCGGCAGGGTTGTTGAATGAGAAGATTCTGGGTTCCAGTTCGCTGATGGCGTAACCGCAGCGAGGGCAGGCAAATCGTGCTGAAAATATCAGTTCCTCACCGTTGCCGTCCATTGGGGCGACCAGGGCAATGCCATCGGTTAGCTGTATGCAGGTCTCGAATGATTCGGCGAGTCGCTGTTGTATTCCATCACGAATTTTGAATCGGTCAATGACGACTTCAATGGTGTGTTTTTTGTTTTTTTCCAGTTCAGGTATGTCATCCAGGTCCGTTACAATGCCATCTATGCGGGCCCTGATGAAACCCTGGCTGCGCAGCTCCTGGAAAACGTGTTGGTGCTCACCCTTCCGGTTTTGAATTACCGGAGCCAGCATCATCAGTTTGCTATCCTCTTCCTGCAGCATTACCTGGTCAACCATTTGGCTAATCGTTTGGGCTTCAAGTGGTTCGTCATGATCCGGACAGCGTGGTTCGCCTGCTCGAGCAAACAGCAGTCTTAGATAATCATAAATTTCGGTGATGGTGCCGACGGTAGAGCGTGGGTTGTGAGAGGTTGATTTTTGTTCGATGGATATAGCGGGAGACAGCCCTTCGATATGATCAACATCTGGTTTCTCCATCATCGAAAGAAACTGTCTAGCGTAGGTCGATAGCGATTCAACATAGCGACGCTGCCCTTCCGCGTACAGTGTATCGAATGCGAGCGATGACTTTCCAGAGCCTGAGAGGCCGGTGATGACAATAAGCTTGTCTCTTGGGATTTCGATATCAATGTTCTTTAGATTGTGGGTGCGCGCACCTCGAACCAGAATTTTATCCATAACAGCCAATCAGTTTGCAAAAGAGGGCAATTATACTGTGTTAGTGGGGGAGGGCTCAAAGTTAAGTCGAATTATATTTTGTCTGCACGATTTGGATCATTTTGTTAAAATGCCGTCCCTTATAAAATCAACCCTATTATGTTCCTTTGCTTGGAGTAAAGACCTTGATGAACGTTAGTGAAAAGCGTTCCGTGTTTTCCCTCGCGCTATTATACGCGATGCGGATGCTTGGCTTGTTTATGGTGTTGCCTGTGTTTGTGCTGTTGGGGGGCGAGCTGAAAGGTGCGGACGGGTTTTTAATTGGAATAGCGATGGGGGCTTATGGTCTAACGCAGGCGTTGTTTCAAGTGCCATTCGGGATGCTCTCTGACCGTATTGGACGCAAGAAGATGATTGTCATCGGCTTGTTGATCTTTTGTGTAGGGAGTGTGGTTGCGGCTACTTCGACCACTATTTATGGTGTCATTGCCGGACGTTTGTTACAGGGCGCTGGCGCTATTGCGAGTGTGTTGATGGCGTTGTTAAGTGACCTCACTACAGAAGAGAGCCGGACCAAAGCCATGGCGGTTGTCGGAATGTCTATTGGTTTGTCATTCTCTGTTGCATTGGTTGTTGGCCCTATTGTTGGCGGTGCATTTGGTTTGAGTGGTATTTTTTGGCTGACGGCACTATTTGCTGTGATAGGTGTGGCAATTATCTTGTGGGTGGTGCCGACGCCAGTTTCTTCACATGCTCACCGGGACACCCGAGCGGTGAGCAGTGAATTTTTTGATGTGCTGAAGAATGTAGATCTGTTGCGGCTTGATGTGGGGATCTTTATTTTACATATGATACTGACAGCTTTGTTTGTTGCGGTGCCTTTGTCGCTGGCCAATGATATTCAGCTTGATAGGCAGGAGCACTGGTGGGTTTATCTATCGGTCATGGTGCTCGCTTTCTTTGCGATGGTGCCTTTTATTATTGTGGGTGAAAAAAAGCGCAAGATGAAGCCGGTTTTCGTTGGGGCTATTTTACAGCTGTCGATAGGCGCGTTGCTGCTGGTGGCAGCAAAAGGTTCATTGGCATTTATGTGGGTGGCGTTGTTCGTTTTCTTTATGGCGTTTAATTTGCTGGAGGCTAGTTTACCGTCACTGGTCAGTAAACAAGCACCGGCTGGAGCGAAAGGTACGGCAATGGGCGTCTATTCTACCAGTCAGTTCTTCGGTGCATTTTTAGGGGGCGTGGTCGGTGGTTGGGCGCTAACTCATTGGGGGGGGGAGGCTATCTACTATGCATCTGCTGCAATGGGTATGATCTGGTTTTTTATCGCCTTGTCGATGCGTCAACCGAGCTATTCCACCAGTTTCATGTTAAAGTTGAATGCAGTATTGTCTGAATCTGAAGCGGAACTCGTTTCCGAAGAGTTGGCCGTTATTAAAGGCATTGAGGATGTGGTCATTGTAATAGAAGAGCGGACCGCTTATCTGAAAGTTGATAAGACTCACCTTGATGAAGATGCACTGAAGAATTATCGGTATGCAGCTTCGATTTAGCAAAAAAATTGAAATGTCAGGTTTGGCCTGGAGACAGGTTGAACACGTTTAGGAGGGGTAAATGGCTCGCGGTATTAATAAAGTAATCTTGATTGGTAATTTGGGTAACGATCCAGATACTCGATACACTCCACAGGGGAGTGCGATCACCAACTTGAGTGTAGCAACTGACGAAAGTTATAAAGATAAAAACACCGGACAAATGGTTCCAAAAACCGAATGGCACCGAGTGGTTTTATTCAATCGTTTGGCGGAGATTGCGAAAGAGTATTTGAAAAAAGGCTCTAAAGTCTATCTTGAAGGGCGTTTACAAACGCGCAAGTGGCAGGATCAAGGTGGCCAGGATCGCTATACTACCGAGATAGTGGCGAGCGAGATGCAAATGCTGGATTCACGGGGCGGTTTTGATCAGCCTCAAGGTGGCTATAATGCACCTATGCAGCCGTCTCAGCCTCAACAGCAAGGTGGTTATGCGCCACAACAGAGTGCGCCGGCACCTCAACCGCAGGCCCCCCAGCATGCGCCAGTTCAGCAGCCGTCATATCAGCAGCAGGGTGGTTACGCTCAGCAGCCACCAGCGCAAAGTGCACCGACAAGTGCGCCCGGTCCAATGGATGATTTTGATGATGATATTCCGTTTTAGAAAATACTGTCATTAAAATAATTAAGGTCTTCGCAACGGAGTTGCAGAGAGACTAATTAAAAAGGAAGCTTAATGGCTTCCTTTTTTTGTGGTTTTAAAATTATCGGGAATATTTTGGCAAACAGTTACTTACTGATCTAATCTAACTATAATTCTGAAGAGTTTGTCATTTATGAGGGAGAGGCGGTTCTGATTTCGTTGTTTAAGAAAAAAGCTAAGCCAGGGCTTGTTGGCGTTGAGGTGCGATTCGACGGTCTCTCTATTGCGCACTCTGTTGCCAGTGATAGTGACGGTTCTTCGCAGATAGTATTTCAAGATTTTATTGCCTGCAAGGCCGCGCAACGTAAGGATGTGTTGACTGGCGTCGTCGATGAATATGGCTTGCAAGGCATGCCTTGCAACTTGGTGTTGGCATCAGATCAGTATCAGATTTATCAGACAGAGAAGCCCTCAGTAGCAGATGACGAGTTAGCCGAAGCTATACGGTGGAAAGTTAAGGATTTGCTTGATTATCCCCTGGATGAGGCCGTCACCGATGTATTTGATTTCCCTGAGGATGCTATCCGTGGTCGAGGCAGTCTTATCAATGTGGTTAGTGCTCGAAAGGTGCTGGTGCAAGAACATATTCGATTAATTGAAGAAGCCGGGCTGGCTCTGCATAGTATTGATATAACCGAGTTGGTACTCCGCAATGTGTCGATGCGTTACGATACGACGGGACAGGGTCTAGCCCTGCTGTTTTTACGTCCTGGATTTGGCATGATTCTGGTCAGTAAGGGCGATACGATGTATTTCTCCCGGCGTTTTGACTTCTCGCTGGACGCCTTAAAAGATGTGGTAAGGCAGGAGTCAACTGTTCAGCAGCTCGCATTGGAAGTGCAGCGGTCGCTAGACTATTACGAAAGTCAGATGGCGCAAGTACCTCCTAAAGAGCTGTTAGTCATTGGACCGGACTCATCACTTCCTCTAAGCAATATGTTAGGGCAGAACCTAGCGGTTAGTGTAAAGAATCTAGATGTCGCTGCGTTATTTTCAGGCGAGGCAGAGGTTAACAATACCCTAATTCAAAGCTTCGCTGCAGTGGGCGCAGCATTGAGGGAGTCGGCATCCTGATGAAGCAAATCAATCTATATACCCAGGATCTAAGGCCCAAGAAAATCGTATTACCGTTATCGCAAATAGTGGCTATAGCCACCGTGTTATTGGTGATTCTTGTTGCTAGTACCGTCTATTATCGTGGGCAGGTCACCGCCCTTGAAGCTGCCAAAGGACCAGAGCAGCAGCGGACTGATCAACTGCAACAGCAGGTGACTGATATCGAGGTGAAATTACAAGCGACTCAGCAAGATGCCTCTCTGGTAGAGCATAATGCATTATTGAACAAGCGGGTTATTGCGCGCAAGCAGCTTATCTTAATGCTCGACTCGGTCGTTATGGCAAACCGCTATCCTTTTTCAAATCTGTTGACTGGGTTAGCGCAGCATCGTGTTGATCTTTTATGGTTAACACAGATTCAATTTTCGGCGGGTGGTCGTAGTGTTGGGTTGAAAGGGAAAACATTGCAGGCCGAAGCCGTGCCCCATTATCTCCAAATGTTGCGGGGGGAGAGCCTGTTCTTAGGTCGAACCTTTAATCTCTTTCAGCTGACCTCCGACGAAGAAAATGACGCGATTTTACACTTCACGCTGTCATCGACATTAATGAATATGGGGGCTGCCAATGAGTAAATATTGGTTGGAATGGTCTTCCCGGGTTGCGGCGCTGGAGGTTCGAGAGCGGGTTATTGTGCTGGTGGCGTTACTGGTAGTTGGTTTGTTCATTTGGGGGCAATTTGTTTTTGCGCCATTGCAAGACCGGCATAAGAGAGCGTCGAATACGCTTAACTCATTAAAGCAGCAGCAAGCGGATTTGGGGCAGCAGTTAGTGCTTTTGGAGCAGCGTTTGGCGGATGACCCAAACCGCGAACTGCGTACGCAGCAAGCGAATCTGCAGAAACAGTTAGTGGGCATGCGTTCCCAAATTGAAAATCAGCTAAGTGGGTTGATCGCGCCGGAAAAAATGGCCGATGTATTGCGCTCTATGCTGCATGAGCAAGAGCAGTTGAAATTGATCAGCTTAAAAAATCTTCCGGTGGAGCCTTTTCATCAATCCGAAGGCGAGTTGAAAGAGGGTGAAACGGCCCTGTTCTCCCATAGCATGGAGCTAGTGCTTGATGGTGAATACTTTGATGTGCTTGGCTATATCAAAAGGCTGGAGAGCCTCAAAGGTTTCAACTGGCAAACACTAAACTACGAGGTTATTAACTACCCGAAGGCACGCGTGACCCTCAAAATCAGCACGCTGAGTCTTGAGGAGGACTGGATTGGTGTTTAGCAAAATGAAAGTAATGCAGGTGCTTGTAGGTTGTTTGCTGGCAACCGCCGTTAGTGCCGGAACGATGGTGCTTCCAGGCGGTGAGGTGTTGACGGACCCTACCCAGCCTTATAACTGGACTCGATCCAAACAAGTGGTAAAAGCTAAACAAACCTATAAGTTAAACTACCTGCTCTATGCGTCAGAGCGAAAACAAGCGATTATCAACGGTAAAACGGTCACGGTGGGTGATCATGTGAGTGGTGCGAAAGTGTTAAAAATAACTGAAAGTTCTGTCTTGTTATCCGTGAAAGATGGAACACAAGTGTTGCGCTGGAAGCAGCCTAAGTCAATCAAGCGTACACAGTAAGCTGGAGTGTTTATGGTTTTTCAGGTTTTAGCTAGACGATATCAGGCATTAGGCTTGTTAATGTTGGTCACTTTATTGTCAGGCTGTTCCAGCAATACGTTGATACAGTCTCCACGGTCAGTATCGACGGAGAGTGTGGATCAAATGAATCTGATGCTCGATGAAGATATTGCGCAGTATGATAAAGCGATGCCCCGCCAGCTTCCCAATAATGTTGCTAATGCGCTGCTACCCTCGTTGAGTTCGTCGCCTGTCAAAGGGGTGCAAGAGACCCGCTTTGACCTGGCGGTTAATGGCGTGAACGCGAGAGATTTTTTTAGAAGCCTGGTGCAAGATACGAAATACAATATGGTCGTTCACCCTGACGTCACCGGTCAGATCAGCATGGAGTTGAAAAGTGTGACGGTGCCACAGGTGATGGAGTTGGCCAAAGAACTTTACGGTTACGATTATCAGTTTCAAGGGAATTTATTTCGTGTGATGCCGGGTGGGCTTCGAACCGAAGTTTTTCAGATTAACTACTTAAATATCAAACGTCTCGGAGGTTCTGAGACCCGAGTCAGCTCTGGGAGCGTCTCAGAAGGCAGCAACTCTGGTGACAAGAGTGGAGGTAGCAATAACTCTGGTAGCGCTGAGTCCACAACAGAGAAAGTGATCGGGACTCGTATTAGTACGTCGAGTGAGAACGATTTTTGGTCACAGTTGAGCCAGACGTTGATGCTGATTGTTGGTGAAGGAAACGGACGAACCGTTGTTGCTACGCCGAATGCCGGGGTGGTTGTGGTGCGAGCAATGACAGATGAGCTTCGAGCGGTCGAAAACTATTTGCGCCAAACCGAGTTGATTATGCAACGGCAGGTGGTACTCGAAGCGAAAATTCTTGAAGTTGAATTGAGCGAAGGTTATCAGCAAGGTGTTGACTGGAATGCAATTGAATCCAGCTCGTCGGTCGGTGCAGACGGTGTGCCTAAAAAGTTTATTGCGGGTGATATGGTCTCCGACGTGATTACCAATGAAGGCTTGGGCGGGGTGTTTACCGCAACGCTGAAGGTTGGTGATTTTAGCGGCTTTATTCAGTTGTTAGGCACGCAGGGTAGTGTGCAAGTACTGTCTAGCCCACGCATCTCTACGGTAAATAACCAGAAAGCGGTTATTAAAGTCGGAACGGATGAGTTCTTTGTGACAGATATTGAAGTTGATGAGGATACCGGCAGTAGTAACAACACCGATACCACTTCAACCAATGTTACTCTGACACCGTTTTTCTCGGGTATTGCTCTCGATGTGACACCGCAAATTAGTGAAGAGGGAGGGATTATATTACATGTTCACCCAACCATCAGTGATGTTAATGACCAGGAGAAAATAATCTCTGTTGGCAATCGCGATGTCACCTTGCCTTTGGCGTTGAGTACCATCCGTGAAACGGATAGTGTGATTAATGCGAAAAACGGCCAAATCGTGGTTATTGGCGGCCTTATTCAAAATGTGAGCAAGGAAGAGAATGCCTCTGTACCTGTGCTGGGTGATATTCCACTGCTTGGTGAGATGTTTAAGCAAAAACGTTACGTGAGTAGGAAGAGTGAGCTGGTGATACTGCTACGACCCCTTATTACTGACGATAGCGTGTATGAAAAACAGATACGTCGCAGTCGTAGTCGTTTTGGTGAGTTTCGCGACGTGCTCTCATCACCCAACCCCTCTGCCTTCTGATCGGTTGTATGAGCGCGAGATATTGACCTATGTATGAGCACTATTTCGGATTGCGGGAGCTGCCCTTTTCGCTGACGCCCAATACCCATTTTTATCTTAACTCCGAGACCCATCAGCAGGCCTTGGAGTTATTGCTAGTGGCGCTTAAGAATCTTGAAGGCTTTATTAAAATATCCGGTGAAGTCGGAACCGGTAAAACACTGCTTTGCCGTAAGTTACTTAATTCGTTAGATGATGAGTATGTAACCGCTTACATACCTAACCCTAGCCTGACACCTGAAAGCTTATATCTGGCCGTGGCAGAAGAGCTAGATGTTGCTGCAGACCCCTCTCTGGGGGGGCATCATGTCATCAAACAGATCAATGTTAAGCTCATTGAGCTGGCATCGCAGCAAAAGCGTGTGGTATTGGTTATTGATGAAGCACAGGTGATGCCTGAAGAGACTATTGAAGCGTTGAGACTGCTCAGTAATCTGGAGACGGAGTCAGCCAAGCTTTTACAGGTAGTACTATTTGGACAACCGGAGCTGAATGCGTTGCTTTCCCGCCCGAGTCTAAGGCAGCTGCAGCAACGTATTACCTTTCAACAGAACATTGCACCTTTAGATAAGCAGGCCGTGCAGCAATATGTCGGGCACCGGATCTCTTTGGCCGGTTATAACGGCCCTGCGTTGTTTGATAAGCGTGCCGTCTCCTTACTTCACCGCTCAAGTGGTGGAATACCCCGATTAATCAACATACTATGCCATAAGGCCTTGATGTCGGCCTTTGGACAGGGGGATCGGGTCGTTAGCCACAAGCATGTAAAAAAGGCGATTAAAGATACGGAAAGTGTTTCGATGCCCAGATTTGCCTGGCTAACATTAGGAGGCTCTTGATGAGTTTGATTAATGATATGCTACGGGATCTGGATAAACGGCAGGCCCCCGACCGAAGTCAACAGATAGATGCCCAGCGCTATGGGGCGCTGACACGCAGTGATGACTCTCGTAATCGTCGCGGTGTTTTGATATTGCTTGGTGTAATCGTACTACTCTTGATAACACTGGCCGTTGCCTGGTGGTATGTGCAAACCCGTGAAACGCAATGGAATAACGTAAATTCGAACATGAGTAATCCGGTTGCGGAAGTCCAGTCAGATGCAGCAGGAGCGAGGGATCTTCCCGCGTCGGCAGTGCCAGTTAAGGTAAGCCGAAGTACTGACGAGTCTCCTGAACCGAATACGGATGCCAGTTCAAGTGTAAACGTTAAACCGGATACGCAAACAGCACTCGTAACGGTGGCTGAGCCCGGGCAATCCACACATATTGCTGATGCTCAAGTAATGCAGGAGCCAGAGACCCACAATAATATCTCAGAACTGGCCCAAGATAAAAAGCTACAAGCTAATCTCTCCAAGAGAAAGAGCCGCGACAGTGCTGTATCGATGTCAGCCAAAGCCAATGCTCCTCAAGCGAGTCTTGTTAAGCCTCATAAGGACACCATTACAGCATCCAAACCCGTTGCTACCGTTACACACAACACACCGTTAAGTAAGGTTGTGGTGTTAACTCCAGAGCAGCAGGATCAACAGGCGGCCAGTGCCGCAACCAAGATGCTGGCGAACGGTCAAACGGAAAAGGCCAGAACCTACCTGTATCAGTTTATCGAAGCTCATGACATTGACGATCAGAGCCGTGCCGTGTTGGTGGTGGAGCTGATGAAAAATGATCGAATGGCTGAGGCGGGTGATCTGTTAACCGCGGCAAATTTAGCAGACAGTAGCTATTTGCGCCGTTTAAAGGCGCAATGGTTGGCAGTGAGTGGTCAGCCTGATCAGGCCATCGCCTTGTTGAATACTGATCTGCCCGAGATATCGACCGACGCAGAATACTATGTGTTGCTGGCGGCACTCTACCAACAACAGGGGTATAACGCAGAGGCGGTGGAACGGTATTCGCAACTGCTTCGTTATGATGCCGATGTCGCTGATTGGTGGGTGGGCATGGCCATTAGTCTGGATAGCAGTGGCCAATACCCCTCTGCATTAAAAGCTTATCAACACGCCTTAAAGATAACAGGCTTACGTGCGGAACTGGCGGAATTTGCCAAGCAGCGGCTCGCTTTATTGGGTGGATAGACTAACGCCTCCCCTATGTAGGCGAGGGATCAGTAGCAAAGAAATGCGTAATTAATTTGAGGCAGTTGGGAATGGTAGAACCCCGGAAAAAAATAAGAATTGGTGATCTGTTGGTGCAGAATGAGGTGATTTCTGAAGATCAGCTCATGACGGCACTCAAGGAACAAAAAGCCTCTGGTCGAAAACTTGGTAAGACGCTGATTGACCTAGGTTATATCGATGAAGATAACCTGCTTAATTTTTTATCCCAACAATTAGGAATTCCCTTTGTACAGCTCCGTCACTATCAATTTGATGATGAGCTCATAAAGAAATTACCCGAAAACCACGCCCGCCGATTTAGGGCTTTGGTGCTGGATGAACAGCAGGGTGCGTTGCTGGTCGGCATGACGGATCCCATGGACATTTTCGCCTATGACGAGTTGGGGCGGTTACTTAAGCAACCGATTAACCTCGCCGTTGTACGGGAAAGTGAACTGCTCAACACGCTTGACCTGGTCTACCGGCGCACCGAAGAGATCTCCAACTTAGCCGAAGAGTTGGAAGATGAGCTGGGAGATGATGCCTTTGATCTGGCAGAATTGACCGCTACTGGCGATGATAGTGAAGCGCCGGTTGTTAAATTGCTACAGTCAATCTTTGAGGATGCGGTGCAGGCCCGAGCTTCCGATATTCACATTGAGCCCGATGAGGGAGTGGTTCGCATTCGTCAGCGAATCGACGGTGTGTTGCATGAGCATGTCATGAAAGAGAAGCGGATCAATGCCGCACTGGTGCTTCGATTAAAACTGATGTCCGGGCTTAATATCTCAGAAAAACGTATTCCTCAAGATGGCCGGTTTAATATTCGAGTGAAGGGGCGAAGCATTGATGTTCGTCTCTCAACCATGCCAGTGCAGTATGGCGAGTCGGTCGTTATGCGTCTGCTAGATCAGACCGATGGTATGCTTTCGTTACGCTCTTTGGGGATGCCGGAAATAGTGCTGGAGCGCTTTAGGATCGCCGTGAGCCGACCCCATGGCATGGTGCTGGTAACGGGGCCGACGGGGAGTGGTAAAACAACCACACTGTATGGTGCATTGACCGAACTGAATAAGCCGGAAGTTAAAATTATTACAGCCGAAGACCCGGTTGAGTATCGACTGCCGCGCATTACACAGGTACAGGTAAATTCAAAGGTCGGGCTTAATTTCTCGACGGTATTACGAGCTTCGCTGCGGCAAGACCCGGATGTTATTCTGGTGGGAGAGATGCGTGATCAGGAGACTGCAGAAATCGGCTTGCGCGCGGCGATGACCGGTCACCTGGTGTTATCCACGTTGCATACCAATGACTCTGTTAGTAGTGCCATGCGTTTGACGGACATGGGGGCGGAACCCTATCTGGTGGCCAGTTCGCTGCTGGGGGT
>JBFKTM010000030.1:0-11979 GCA_041636295.1 Oleiphilaceae bacterium | reverse complement strand
CCATGCTGACATGTCTCATGGGTCGAACGGTTGCCGAACGGAGCTGGAAAGCTGAATATTTAACGAAATTTAGATGGATAAAACCAAAAGGAAAGACAAACCTTCATGTTTGTTTAAACAATCGTTTCTAGGGACAAATATATAGGATACGTTAACTCTTCTGCCCCTGCTCTGAACATTGTTCGCTAAAGGTAGCTGTGTTGTAACCAATTGCGCTGTGCTATTTGATCGATAGCATACGGTGCTAGCGGAGGTTCAGACCATGCAAAAGCATGATAAAAATACAAAAGCTCCCCGAAAGGGCAGCTTAGCCTGTTTACTAATAACAGGTGCCATGATCGCAACAAATGCCCACTCAGAAGCACTTCTTAACCCCAACCAGATAAACGGTAAAATCAGATTTACTAATCAGAACAACGATATCGTTAATCTATTGCAAAGCAAAGGTATTAACTATGGGTATATACGGGCAGACAGCCTAGGCATCACCCCTGCACTTAACAACTACGCCTCAGTCTATTCAAGCAACCCTCAAGAACTTAATTTTCAAATGACCGTAGAGTCGTCAGAGACTGGTATCACCTATCAAGTAACACCAGAACTGAGACTGGACAACCATGGTGATCGCTACCTAATCAACAGTGTAACCACTGCACCGGTCTATCCAGAACCCAATGCAGATACAGAAGTCGCAATCAACCAGTGCGCATCAGTATTAGATGTCCGCTTCGTAGATGAGCAGGGGCAGCCAGTCTCGGTAACCGGCGGAGATATTCGCGCCTACAAAGAGACTCAACCAGGTTCAGGCTCATTCCGACTACAAGCCCATGATTTTGGACTAAACAGTGGCGTTTCAAATGAACAGCTAGCCGTTAACGGAGATGGAAGCCTCTATAGAGTTGATGTCTTCTATGATTTTGGTGCCGACGCTTATAGCGACAAATTACGAAACATGTGCCAAAAACAAGTAACCGCCAGTTGCGATACCGTGGTACCAGTCGTCTGTGCCATTACACCAGGCAGTCAACTGCTTGGTTCGATTAGCGGCAATATAGGTGTCGAAGGTGAGCCCGTCCAAGACGTAAACTATTTCACTCGAATTCACGGTTATGACGGCCCTTTTGGTAATAGTCGTTTGGACAAGGTGGCAGGAAGTGGCACCTTTAATCTGGCAAATCTAGTGCCGTCCGACGCTGCAAACCCTAACCGTGACTATCGCGTTTATGGCGAGATGATTTTGCGCAAAGGTTACCAAACACAATATCTTCGTACTCCGATGCTCGATTATATTAATGGCAGGGTACCCGTTACGGGTGGCAAAAATACCGATCTTGCCGATACGTTTGTCCTTAAGCCAGGCTACGTAAACGGTAAGATTGAATTAGTCGGGCCTCCGGCGGGTGTCAATGGATCTGCACTGGCTGACATCTATCGCGATGCGGATCGCGATAACGATCAGAATGGGTTGCCTGACTCACTATGGATGACCAACTCTCACGCAGGGGCTTATGGCTCTTATGCTAAAGCATCAGGTTCTCAATATGGTGCATTCGGGGCAATCGCTAGAGCGGGTTTTTCAGGTGATTATAATCCTGATACCTCGCGCTTTGAGGGACAGTACGAGATGGTACTGGGTGGACTCAAGGGGGAGGCCTCTATCTGGACACCCGGCCATCTTGTTCTGCGCTTACTCGATATGGCAACACCTAACATTCCCGAGACCTATCAAAATGCCTATTTAAGCATTAACAACCTGGCGCTGGGAAATCGAGAAGTATCACCAGGCAGCCAAGCCTCACTTGATCATAGCTACTGTTTCAATGAAGTAAGCCTCAGCTACAAGTCTCTGGCAGGCACTTTTTATAACCCGCAAGCCAGCGCCAATGGTACGTTTAATGGCGAAGACTTTACTGGTCAGATGAGCAACTATCAGGTCTACTTAAATTGGGCGTATGGTACACCTCGCTCAGCCGCTGCTGCCGCAAACCGTGGAATGGTCCACATGGTATTACCTCAGGGGCAATACAACATCACACCGAAAGTCACCGCCATTAATCCTAACGGCAGTCAATCAAACGCAGAATTACCTCCCGTGTCGATTGACGTAGGATGTGGTCAGGTAGTGCAAATGGCGACAGATATCCAGATCAGTCTCGGCGACCTACCACAGGAAACGGTTGATGAGGTCCTTAAGGTCACCGGAAGCATGAACAGTGAAGGCGCTATCAAACGGGTTGCTTATGAAAAGAACCAAAAAGCACCCGTTATTGTATGCCAGGATGACTGTGGTACCGACGGTCAATTCTCTGCCGAAATCCCTTTGGATGACGGGGACAATATCATCGTTGTTACCGCGACAAATGAGTTTGGTAGCGAAGCATCAGTGACCGCACGGGTTACCTATAGCACACCTGAGCCTGTCGAGCCGTTGGTACTGAAAGGCTGCAATGATATAAACCTAGACGTAGAGCATGATGCTTACGGAGCAAATATCGATTTCAACATCAGCAGCGAAGGCGGTTTCGGTGAGATCGCTCAATCGTGCGACAATGAATCTGGAAGCTTCTTTGGTTTAGGCACAACCACTGTGTCATGCAATGCCATCGATAGCGCAGGACAAACAGCACAATGCGACTTCGATGTGACTGTATCTGCCCAAACAGCAGAAGTGGAAGACTGCACAGTTGAAGATGGCAAGGCCGCCCTTGAGCACACCCTGGATACCGGTATGCTATGGCCACCTAACCATGAGTTAACTACGGTAGGATTCGAGCGAAAGATCAATAACTGCGATCAGATATTCCACGACAATCTGGTGACAGAAGTTTGGAGTGACGAAACGGAAGTGCCGGAAAAAGGGGATGGCAGTGGTAAATTCGCGCCGGATGCCAAACAACAAGATGGCCTATTGAGATTGCGTAAAGAGCGTCGAGGAACTGAAGATGGACGAGTCTATCTCATTATCAGCAAAACCTCAGATGCTACAAACAATCAATTCTTTACATGCAGCACCGTTGTGGTCCCTCACGACAAGAGCAAAGCATCCAAGGCCGAGGTCAACGAGCAAGCAAAGGCAGCAAAAGAGTATTGTGAAATGATGGAAGGGCAAGCCCCCTACGGCTATAGCCAGCACGGCGTTAGTGAGGAGATAGGCCCCAAACAATAACCTGAAAAAACGCTACCATTAACCAACCCAATGCCCGTTAGTATATCTAACGGGCATTTTTCCCATCAATATTGGGCCCTTGATAGCCTACCACTGGCCCAGATCCTCTATCTAAGCAATTCCATAAATTAAGCCTAAGCAAGTGGCACGACGACTCTGCCCTATCTATTAAGCAAATCAAGAAAACAATTGAGCAAGCGACAACGATGGAAAGTCTATAGTGTCGAAGGAAACATTCTAAATATGAATTTAATTTAGGAAAAACTAAGGAGGGTCATTCCTAGAGTTACAAAGCCTTAATATGCCATTAAGCTTATGTAAGTATAAGAATGGAGGCGGCTTCCGCCAGCTACATCTCGGCACACAAGTCCACCGTTTCGGCTGCTCCCTTCCGGGCCTGACCGGGTCCACGGTTTATCGTTGCGAGAGAACCAACGAAAGCCACCATAATCAACCTAATAACAAAGCCACTTTTAGCCTCGTCGTTAAGAAGAGCGCGCATTCTAACAAAGGTTTTTTATTAATAAAAGCGATGTTTACAGTAATTTATGCTCAAACCGTTCGAACGCTACTTTTCGCCCTGACATTGAAGGGCAATGATGTCGCTAATTGAGAAAGCACCGACTCTAAGGTCTCTTTTAATTCAAAGCGAGCATTGACGATTAATACACGCGATATTTGAGTACCCACCTCTTTGCCGATCTGGTCGCCACAAAACTCAAAATCGCTGACAACCAAACCTTGAATACCTGAATCTTTTAGCAGAGATATCAGGAATCGGTCTTTCGCATTCGCCCCACGCATGGGCTGAGTTAGTAAAATAATTGCGGAAGGCCATAAATTCCGACATTGAATCACAAGGTTTGCGACATCCGCATAATCCTCTTCGACCAGATAGTCCGGGTCGATGAATATAACGCCGTCTTGATCCGACTCCGGCAATACTCTCATTGTTCTGGAAAACGCAGAGCCATGATCAACCGATACCATAGACATTGACTGGAAAGAACCACTCAACTCACCATACTCATCGACATCAAGCTCAATCAGTGCCATCGTATCGGCTGGTCGTAAAAATCGTTGAGCGATCATGGGTGATCCGGGATACTTTGTTATCAGCGATGCAGAATTATATGACTTAACAATATCAATGTACTTTTGAGTAATCTCGTTTTTATTAGCCTCAAGCAAGCACCCAACATCCGCACCTGATGCCTCATCAGCCTCTTCATTTGTTAAATCATATAGCCCCGCACCAGCATGGGTATCAACAAAATGAAATCTGCTAGCGTGCTGCTTCACTAGCGTTAACACGGCTGTCAAGATAATGTGCTTATGCACATCAAAGAGCCCTCCGACCGGTTTTCTACCATTACCATGCAACCCCACCATATACCACTACACCCTCAATACAACGCTGCCATTACCGCCAAGCGATCATTTTCATTTGTTTTAGTTTTTGCCCATACAACGATCTTACAATAATCCAAGCAATAATTTTGAGTGTTGTCGCATACTGCCATCTATTGATTTCAAAGGATTAGTAGTATAGAGTAGCGCCCCTTGTTGGAGAGGTGTCCGAGTGGCCGAAGGAGCACGCCTGGAAAGTGTGTATACCGCAAGGTATCGAGGGTTCAAATCCCTCCCTCTCCGCCATTATCTGCTTATCGATTTCATATTGTACAGTAATCTAATTAATTAGATTTTTGTAACCTTGCTTTTTAGCCCCCCCAATATATGTATGCACCCAGTATTTTCAATGCCGTTCTAACGTATGCCCCTCCAAAAATTCACGTCAAGATTTTTATATAACCTTCATTTCTAGACAGGTACTGTATTCCTTTGTATCAAACAGTAGGTTGCAGCATCAAGATTAACTTAACCAGCTCTAGCAACACGTTTATATAGACTAAAAATCGCTATACCCCATTGTATTAATTATCTGTTTTATAAATCGTCCAAAATTAGTTTTTTACCTGATCAGATCGTTTTAGATTTAAAGCATGTAACATAAGAAATAAGGCAGTCCTCAGCAAAGATAGGAAGCATTAATGGCTTTTTAACCCCCAAGGAGATTTACCAGGGGCCAAAATGCTCGGTTTTTTTATGCAATTACGCCTTTTTGAAGCCGAATATGCCCCAGCTAAGCGGCTCCACCATCGCCTCCATAAACGCGAACCCTTTAACGTTGCTTTGGTGTCTCATTGCGTAGTGAGATCCCAGCGCCCGCCCCCTAATCATGAATCACAAGGGTGACATTCTTTAAGTCCAATTTTTTGATAAATGCTTCCAAATATCTGGCATGATCCACAAAGCGATAATCGATATCCGGCTTTCCAGACTTTCCAGACATTCCAGATTTTCCCATCCCAATTAAATCTACAGCAATCGCTCGACCATAAGGAGACGCATAGCGGACTTGGGAGACTTACACTCACAACCTAACGAGTCAATTGTAAGGCCCGACCCCGGACTTGCACAATTCGAAGTGACCCACTCTGCCCTACGGCAACGAAGGCTATGAGGCTGGCATTAGCAGGATGGTAGCCTGGCTTGCGTTTTTTTCTGCAAGACCCGTGACAGGCGGGTTATGGCTAACAATCACCAACTCAGGTTTTCAATGTCTCTGGTGGCGGACAACACACGCACTAACTCAAGCTCATTGTGTTTTACCCGGTAATACAAAATGTAATTGCCAACGGGAAAGCTTTTCAGTCCTTTACCTAAACTCGGTCTATCAACTCCCATTTCTGGGCTTTCGGCCAAAAGCATGGCAGCATCATTCAGCTTATCTAGAAACCTGTCTGCATTGACCGGCTGATCTTCTTCGATATATAACCAGATATCTATTAGGTCTTCTTCTGCTATTGACGACTTAATCAGTGTCAACATTAACGCTTTTTTCCCTTATTGCGCGCGCTTTGGCTTTAATGTCGTCCATATTCAAAGGTGACCCTTCGCCTCTGTCCAGCTCGTCAATGCCTTCCTGAAGGTCTCGGCGCAAGGCTTCCAACTTCATTTCCTTAATCGCATCCCGTTCTTCAAGTAAACGGAGGGCTTCTCGTATCACTTCGCTCACGGAGTTGTACATGCCTGCTGCCACCTTTTGTTTTACATAACTTTCAAGTTGTGGTGTGAGTGACACATTCATAATCTTTACCTATTTATTTTCACGTCAACAACACACTTAGATTAGCAATCTTTAGCAATCTTTGTTATAGATCTGGCAATTTTAATGTATCTCGATGGGCCATTTCCAGCTCTCGAACCAATACCTGAACATAAATCTGCGTACTACTCAAATCAATATGCACCAACATTTGTTGGATATACCTCACATCCGCGCCGTTCTGCAGCATATGGCAAGCCATACTGCAGACCCAGGGGTCAGGCCTTACATTTCACACTTCTTCCATATGCTTTACCGCACGACTTACAGTCGCATAACTTACATCAAAATATTTCCCCACTTCCGAAAGCGTATAATGACCGCCCAAATAGGCTTTAGCCATTGCTTTTTTGGGATTTTCATAGCGTTCTTCATAATAGGCTAATGGCTTGATCGGTGACAGCTTCTGAGGTTTCGGGATGTCGACTAACGGTTGCTCCGGATTGAGTTTACAAAACATATCGTCTACAAACTGATCTGAGCCCAAGTAAACCTGGTTTTTAAGCGATTCCCAAGGGGACGGCTGATTTTTGCCCTCGTCCACAAAGGTACGATAGCGTTTGGCGGCTTCCACCTTGCTCTTAGAAAACGCCTAAACAGTCATGGGGTTGAGAATAACCGGCTGTGCCTCGGTAACTACTCTAATGCCAATCTTCTTCTTTGCGAACCACTCTGGCTCGGACGGGTTTAGCACAATAGTTCTGGCCCGATTCATCCTGGTAGATATTTTCACGAGCGTTCCCTCGTGACTAATGTGATAAAGTGCTCCACTAAATTCGATTCTTAAAGGTCTAGCCATATTGCCTCTCCTTTGGAATTGACTAGGAAACACTAATACTCGAAGTATAACGTGTAAAATGTAAGGTCTGACCCCGGACTTTTCTCGGACTTTTCTTAAATTTGAAAACTACTATCTAGTCTAGAGCTGCATTGAATGTATTTATAAAGACCTCGCTAGTGCCACGACAGACCATCGAATCAGGGTGCACTGCAATAGGATTTGCTTTGTCATGAGGATAAGGTGGAACACCTAACTCTTCAAAAACCAGGTAAGCATCAGGAACGTAAGCGATAAAGGCATCAATGCGACCGGAATCAAGCTTCCTAATGTTCTTAGTGATGTCGGAGGTTAATTGTGGTTCAATCCCAGACATTTCAAATTTCTTCCCATAGGGCATGCCGTTACGTGCACCGACTCTTTTCCCTTTTAGCTCATCAAGACTTTTGATTACATTTTGACCTTTTCCGGTAAAAATATATACCTTGGCGGTATTCATTGGCTTGGTCGCTACTGTGTCATTATCATGGTTATAAAAGTCTGGGTTTAAATTGGAAGGGCTCAGGCAGCAGTTTGTGCAATTGACGAATTCAGCCTCAGCACGAGCGGGGGGGAGTACCTGTATTTTTGCAAGCCCTGATTGAACAACTGCCTTATCGATTATTTGGTCATACTCGCCACCACCATCTTTTTGATGTAGGCCTTGAATTTCCAGTGCATACACCTGGACTTCTGCCTGAGAAATTGTAGAAAAAGAGATAAATATACTGAGCGCAATCAGGTACTTTTTCATAATCTCATCCAGCTTAGCTGTTTTCGTATTTAATAATTTAGTAGGTTTCGGAAGATAATCAATGTGAACCTCTCAAAGTGTATCAATCGGCATTTGCAACGCTTCCCATGCCTCCCCCCAATAGCATTATGTATTTCTGTAATACTGGATAAGATAATCATCAATACGCGCTTTCTATTGAGCACGACTACGATCTACATTTGCTTTGTCTTTTTTATTCAGCGCTAATAGGCATGGTACATGTAGATTCAGACCTAAACGAAGGTTGCTATAGATGAGTAATTGCTTCCCAAACGATCACTTAAGGTGACACTACCGGGCTATACTAAATAGAGAAAGCCGAACTTTAGTTCATTCGCAGGATTCTGTTATCGTGGGCGAAAATTCAATAAAGCTGAAAAACTAAAAAGGCTCGAAACAGTTTTTTTAATTGTTTACGCGCAGTAGCACCAGCGATTTTTCTATTAGCTCGTTTGCGCTCCTCCCACTTTAAATTCAGCTGAATATCGTTTTCATTAATGCCCTGCTTTCTACACCCAACCTTAACGTCATAATTAAACGAGGCGACAACTGTCTCTGCATAGCAAAGTAAAGCAGTGAAACGGTTAACGTTTTAGCTATCATTCCCCCCTGAACTGCGACATTTCTCACAAACCACAAAATGCCCGTTAACTTTCCAAAGCTTTTACGAATATAGTAATGGCGAGGTTTACTCTACTCACTCTGTTATTGATTTACACTTACCTAAATCAGACTCGATAACTACGGCTGATTCGGTAACATGATCAATAAAACAGCATTTTTGACAGTGCTGATTGGGGTGGTTCGCGATATTGAGATATCGTGTCGAATAAGTAGGCCTCACTGGAACAATTATAATAAAAACCATATAAATTAATAAAAAAAGAATAATATCAAAGGATTAAAAAATTAAGGGATTAAATGCCACACTATGAAATCAGTACCTGCGAATACCAGATCGAATTGAACATGCAAGCTATCTGCTTTTTTTACTGAAAAACAGTTTTCTATGTCGATATCCATATTTGCAAAAACGTTGCTTTCGGTACTTAATTTCTATTTTTTCTGACCTTTGTCTTGTTCTTATAAGAAAGCATAGGGCCCCCGGCTACCTCGATATTATTGCAGACACTTAACTGCAGTCTGCTTTTGAGAGTTTGTTAGCAAGGCACTTGTGTACTCTATTTGAAAAATAGCAAGCAGGGACAACATGTCGAACTCACAGACTTTAAATTTCGTTAAGCAGGAAAAAAGTAATAATAATCAATTCAAAGGTGATGAATATACCAACTATTCTGGTACTGATGATGACATAGTGGATACGATCAAGGGTCGAGATACAGCCTTTTCTAAAGTGACTGTTACTGACACTAGGGACTTAATCGATATTGTCAGCAAATTGCAAAACAACTATCAGGTCAGTTCCATTCTCCCACTCTTTTACGAACTCGAAGCGTTACTAAAAATCAAGGGTATTTCTGTAGGCGTATATGATTCAGAGGCACAAAAAAACACCTATATTGTAGGGACAGGTACCAAAGATATAACCACTGAATTGATGTCCCACATAAAAACACACGTCGAGTCACACTCTTTTTATTCAATACATGAACGGACGATGGTTTTTTATGGGTATTATGATAAGCGCTTATGTGCATACCTTTATTTTCAGCGCGAGTCGAATTATCTAACCGATAGCCAAAAACAATTACTCAAGTTTCTACAGCCCTATATCTATGCTTGCGCCTGCAGGCTTTTCCACATATCCAATGAATTTACCGAATTAAATCTAACCAGCCGTGAGCAAGAAGTCATGGAGTGGATAAAAGAAGGGAAAGACAACTGGACGATTGGCAAAATACTCGGTGTTTCTGAGCGAACTATAAAATTCCATGTATGCAATCTATTTAAAAAAATTGGTGTTAACTCAAGAACGGAAGCAATCTGCTGGTACTTCAGGTTTATGACTTCTTTAAATACACTGTTTAATCAAGACAAGCATAGGGATTTGGGGTATTAATCGGAGCAACTAGCGAGCAAAACCAGTGGTACGACATGCCGTTATCTTCTTGTGACTGACGGAGTAGTGACCGACAGAGCATTCTAGCGTCAACTAAACACGGCATGACTCCCCCAACCTTCACAAATAAATGAAGCGTTATATTTACCGACAAAATAAGGAATAGTTATGCGCCTAATTATAGGCATGTCTGGCTCTAGTGGTGTTATCTACGGAATCAGAATGTTGCAGGTTCTGGCCGAAAAGAGCGAAATAGAAACTCACCTGGTGATGAGCCAGGCAGCACGAATGAACATTGTTATAGAGACTGACTGGTCTGCTGAAGATGTAGAGTCACTCGCTGATGTGGTACACAGTAATAAAAATATTGGCGCGAGTATAGCCAGCGGTTCCTTTAAAACTGCCGGTATGATTGTGGTTCCCTGTTCGATGAAAACGCTATCTGGCATTGTTCATTCTTATGCTGATAACTTACTCGTTCGTGCGACAGATGTAATTTTGAAAGAGCGTCGCAGGCTGGTTATTGTACCGCGTGAATCACCACTGCACACTGGCCATTGCGAGCTAATTTATAAAGCCAGCCAAATCGGCGCAATTATTTGCCCGCCTTCCCCAGCTTTTTATACTGAACCTAAAACCGTCGATGACATCATTAATCATTCAATGGCCCGTGTGCTAGATTTGTTTGATATTGAGTCTGATAGCCTCAAGCGGTGGCAAGGTAATGTCTAAAGACTTTTCAGAGATGCTTCAGTTTTTGCGAACTCAATCCGTACTAACGATTGCAACTGCTGAAATACGGGGTTCTTGGTCCACTCCACTCCTTTATGTGGCAGATACTGTATCAGATAAAGTCTCTCTGTATTTCCTTTCCTCGGCTAATAGCCGCCATATTCAAAGCCTCCCATCTAATCGCCACGCTGCTGCTTCCGTCTATTCAGATTATAACGGTCACTGGCAATCAATTCGGGGGGTCCAAATGGAAGCCATTATTACCGAGGTGGATAGCCAAGAACAAAAAAGAGTCGAGGCGCTTTACTTTAATCGTTTTCCTGAAGTTGAGACATTGATCAATGCCCCATTAAGCGAACAGGAGAGGCAAATTGGGATAGCGTTTAGCAAGAGTATATTTTATTGCATGAGCCCATCGTTTATCCGCTTCACTAACAACACCAATCAATTTGCCGGCCGTAGTGAATGGCGCCTTTAAGCTATATTTACAGCCCCTGGTACAACAAAGCGTTGACAACTTATCCCTAGCATAACAGGCAGTAATCATTAGACCCGTACGCATATAGTCAATATCAATCGCCTGTTTTTCAAAAGCAATGGCACAAGAATTCTGCTCAAATCTAAATTGACATTTTTCCCGAAAAACGGGGAACGGCCAGATCAAATCTGAGCGACTACATATATTGTATTAACGCCACCTAATGGGTATTTGACAGGTTATTAAATCCAGGACCAATAACTCGTTTGGTTGGTACCGGCCTCATCAAAAACATGACACTTGGCCAATGATGAAGAGCCATACCCCCAAGTATCTATTAACGTAACCGTTCTAGAGAATTTTTTCTAAAAAGCTTTTCGTCCAATCCTGCATGAAAATCATAATCGGTCCACGTCAACACGGTGCTTTTACCGTTCTGATGGTTAATGAAAGTCTCGTGTTCTGCCCGCCAAATACTGTCCAAATATCGTTTAAAGCCCGAAAAAGTCTGGGTTTTTAACAGTGAATTTTTACGGTCATAGAAATCAATTTTAAAAATTCTTACATGTTCTCGGTCATACCAAACACGCTGATATAAATACCCTGTATTCTCCTTATCAACGGGAAAACGATCCACAACGTCAAACACCATACCGTCGACAACCTCTTCCCTTAACCACTTATAGGTGTATTTCTCTACTTCGGGGAAAGTTATATCTTCATAAGAAATTTCACTACCTACAAAAGATCCACTTTTATTGTGCGAGCTGATACGTTTGGTCCTTTTTATTGCTGGCAGATAGAGCCATTGATCATCATCTT
>JBFKTM010000029.1:0-12544 GCA_041636295.1 Oleiphilaceae bacterium | reverse complement strand
TTTCCATCGACCCAGGTTTTCAACCCCATGGTAATAACCGTACTAAACGTCACAATGGTCAGCGTAATGACCGTCCCCCATACACTTCGCATCAGCGTGATCAACATAATCACCATGATGGCATAGCCAATCGGGATCAGGGTCATTACATCCTGAATGGTGGCGTCTGCAAAAGCCTGGGCATTTTCGATGGTGCCGGTGACATAGATCTTGAGTTCAGGGTGGGAACGCTGCACCTCGTCAACTATTTGATGCACGTACTCTGATATTTCGGCCGACTCTCCCAAGGGGTTGTCTGATATTTCAAAGGTCATAAATACAGTGGCCGCCCGACCATCGCTGGCGACATAGTTCCCGACCAATTCAGGCGTCGACATCACGATCTGTTTTGCGGCGGCGATCTGTTCATCAGAGAGTTGTGCAGGATCTTCCAGAATTTGCGAAACCACCAACTCCTCTTCCAGGCCTACGGTGTGATTGTAATTAATGATGGAGTCTACACGGGAAGAGTACGGTGCCAACCAGCTTTTCTCAGTCAGCGTATGAAGGGCTTGTAAGGTCGATCGTGTGAAAACATTCCCCTCTTCAACGCCGACAATAATCAACATATTGTCATATTTCGAGTAGGTTGCTTCCTGCTCATTCATAGCAACCAGTAGCGGGTTATCTTTATCGAAAAATATTTTATAAGAGGTATTAAGACCCGCATTTTTATAGCCGATACTGGCCAACACGGTAACAATCAAGATCCATAGCAGCACCTGTTTAGGTTTTGCCAACACCAGTTCTATCCATTGCTGGGGCATTACTCTTCTCCGACGACAGGGCCTTCCGCCCATTCTGGCATAATTGTACTAATTTAATCGGGTGCGATTGTAATGGCCAATGGCCATTCGTGAAAGAAAAGAATTGTGAAATCGATATTACATTGGCTTTTGATTGTTTGATGCTTTCCGCCAAATCACCATTTCTTCTTTCCAGGTGAGGCATCCCCGAACTACAGCGTGCTGTTCGGGGAGCATTGCTGGCGATCTGTGCAAAACAGATTACGTAAAACCGAGCGCGGCCCGGAGACCGTATTTACAATGCCGTCAGACGGGTAAACACAGCCATTCCTTTGTCGATAGGCGATACCTACATTGATTCACCGCAACTCAGTAGCCTGAGAGAAACTATTCGAAGCAGTGTTGAATCTCTAAAATAAGTTCATCACCGTTCCAAGGCTTAGGAAGCGCCTTAACAATGACCTCATCACTAATGGCTTTTCTAATTGACTGGCCATCAGGGTAAGAAGAGAGTAACAATCGAATAGTATGTGGAAAGGCCTTCTTAACGATGCTCAAAAATTCGGTGCCGCTTATGTCTGGCAAGCGATAGTCTGACATTACCAGCTGAACCGGTTCCGCTTCAAGCATTTTAAGCCCTTCTGCCCCACTACTTGCCGTTAGCAATTTATAGGGCTGATGTCTTAACAACCGACGTAATGAATTTAAGACATACTGTTCATCATCAACACATAACAACGTTAAAGAAGTCATACGTTCCTCCTTGATGCACTCACTTTTTCACAACCGTAAAAACAGCGCCTGCGCACCGCTCGTTCAACAGTACAGCAAATAACGAAAAGTATAGTAGTTGCTTCCTGCTCCTATTAGACAAAAAGAACCTAACCTCTCTGGATTTTATTAACTTTTGAGCAGCTATTTATTAATTTCGAGCACCTAAGGGCGATTAACGTTTTTCGGTGGCCATAGCAATAGCAAAAAGGCCAAAAGGAATTCTACTGTTATATATATATTTGTGAGCCATCCCGGCATACCGTCGACCGATAACGAATAGACTCGCGCCACCCCAGTCAATAACAATATTAACCCCAACGCACGCACTAGCTGACGCTTATTCTCCAGATCGAAGCAGCACCAAAACGATAGTACCCCCACGGCAACCATCATGCCGTTTAGCGCCCGTAACTGGTTTTGAAAATCCAAAGGAGTCGTGACAAGGTCGCCTTCCCATTGAGAAACGGCTGTCATCAGCCCTGGAAATAACAAACTGCTTCCCAGGAAGGCAAGCGAGATATAAAGCACAGATTTATGGAGAGTCGTCATAAGGCAACACAACATACATTAAGCCAGTGCTAAACCTATAGCGTAGGATTGGTGAGATGACCAAGATTGAATTTGGTTTTCACGCTCTTTCGGCTACGGATTAACGGCTATTAGCAAGGGAGCTACCTCTCCCCCACCCTCAAATAGACCCCCATACAAAACTCCAGCCACCCCCTGACATAATCGCAAGCGGTACGTCCTCGTCCGATCACTTCATGATGACACCCACCACCACACAGGTATCGTGCCCAGCAGTCATTACAGGGTGACTGCTGGTGCACATGCCGTTCAGTCAGCCACTTGGTTTGTTTGCTGGCATCCACCCCTAGTGAAAGATCGCCCAGTGCGCCGTTGGCATCATCGACAAACCGATGGCAGGCAGACAGCTCGCCACTGGCAGAGACGCCCATATAGCCGGCTCCCGCACCACAGGGATAGGGACGATGGGTGCCCTTACCGATTTCACGCATCGCATTGAGCATATTGGCGAAAGCGTAGCGTTGGCCCAGCAGGGTCTTGCGTTCGAATTCGCGGCCACAATCGATCATCTCTTCCAGCATAATCTCCAGGTTATCCCGGTCCATTTCTCCCTGCCCGTTAGGGGCGTTGAGCATCGGAGAAAAACCAACCGAGTGGAATCCTTCGGCGAGAAAACCATCAAGTGCGGAACGTAGCGCGAGATTTTGCGGCGTAACGGTGACTCTAGCGGTTACCTGCATTTGACGCTGTGCACTTAGCATCGGCCGCACATTTTTCATGATGCGCTCAAAGCTGCCTCGTTGACTGCCATCGGGTCGTTCACCTTTAAAAGGGCGGAGCTTGTCGTGGGTTTCCCCCATGCCATCAAGACTGAGGGTAACGGCAAAGCCATGCTGCTCAAAAAAATCGGCATCCTGCTCGGTCAGCAGGGTGCCGTTGGTGGTAATCGAGAAGCTGGGAGTCACGCCCCGCTCGCCAGCTAGCTGTTGCGCATGCAAGGTGGCAGCAACCAGTACTTGGCGATTAATCAGGGGTTCCCCCCCCATAAAAGCGAGATTGAATTTCCCGCCCCGCGGCGTCTGGGCAACCAGTGTGTCTACCGCCTGAAGAGCCGTTTCCAGTGGCATATTTTTGGCTGGCCCACCAAAGTCACCCTGCTGAGCGTAGCAATAGGTGCACCCGAGGTTGCACTTTTGCGCGATGGCGAGCGAGAAGGCATGAATCGGTATTTCCGTTGGCGGCTGATCATTAATTAGCGGCCTGCCATCTATCCCCAGGCGAGCGAGCAATCCCGTTTCATCCCCCTGTTCAATGGCTCGTGCAATCTGCTGTTCCATCTCCGGGGTGAGATCGAACAGCTGACTGCCATTAACCACCAACAGGTGAGCCTGCTCATCGTTGCGCCATACATGAACATGAGGCGAACGTGGACGAGCGCTCTGCATATGGACCAGGGCATGGGGGCTGATTCGGGGCTTCGGCTGATCCAGGTCGACCAGTGTAATAGGGGTCATCCGCTACTCCTCTGGAACATCACGACCGCCAATCTGGAATTTCAATAGCGCTTCCCACTCATTGAACAACTCCTGATAGTTGATCAGACGGTTGTCTTTGTAGTCATCTACCACGTATTGACCCGTGCGTTTTTTCGTCATCCAGTTATCACCTCGGCTGCCGCCGTCACTCGCCGGTTCGATGTTGACATAATCGGGGCGACTGGAAGCCCAGTAATAGCATACGCATTCGCGGAAATCGTTCTGCCATGGCGAGCACAACCCTTGAGTGAGTTCGCCGGGGCTGGCGAGATCCTCATTGATAACCGTTGTACCGGTTTCAAAAAAATCCCGTACTTTAAGTTTACGCGTGATGGTCTGCTTTTTTGGAATATCTGCCAGCACCTGCTGTTCCAACATTTTCTCTTTGGTGAAGCGACAGGTGAGGTAGTCGCCCTTGTGTTTCCAGATGGCCGCCAGGGTGTTCGACCACTCCAGATTGACTACGGCATCGGGATTATCTTCCGTTCGCAGGGGGCCGACACTGGTGCCATCAGCCGAGGGGCCAATGGCCTGCACCACCACAGGATGGATCTGAATAGCGCCATCTGCATCGGGTATTTCAATGCTCAGCAGACGATGTCCTTGCAGGTCTTCATATTTGCCTTCGGCTGCCAGCACGTAGTTGTCATGTTCGACCAGCGTAATGCCTTCGAAGGCCCGCTTCCAGATACTGCGAAAATCCAACTCCAGACCAGGGCAGCAGTTGCCTACCGAGGAGGCGATATGGGTGTTGAGTGGATTGCCTCGCCCTCGATACTGTAGCTGGGCGGTGAGATTACGAGGCGTCAGGCCTGATGACTCGGCAGGTGGAGCAGAATCAAACATATTGCCCTGCCCGGCATGTTTGATGGTGTCAATCTGACGATGGGTCAAGGCCAGATAGTTAGTGTCAGCTCCCGACATCAGCGCCGGCATTTTCCGTCTGCCTTTGTCGGTCAGGTCGGCGGTTTCGTCAGGTTTGCGCAGAGCATCATAGAACCAGGGTGCGGTACCGCTGCTCATGGCGGTGTAGAGCTGCTGGTGCAGTGCGGTGATCGCCAGGGTATCGATTGAGTGCGGAGCCATCACCGGCGCATAGGGTCGATCATAGTCAGACGAGTCGTCTGCCGGCATGGTGTCAGCATGGTTGGGGCGACCTTTGATAGTATCACCGTTAAGCACATTAACGTTCATAAAACGTACAGTTTCATAGGCTCGACGCACAATATCCAGTGACGCTTCAAGCGGCGTGTTGTCAGGGTCTACCTGAGGGCCGAGTAGCACCTGCATCACATCATCTTGTACCGTGCGAACAAACTCCGAGTCCGGCGCGAAGATCGGCGGTGCCGCACAGAAACGGGCTTTAGCGGTAAACTGAATCTTGTCATGCTGATCCAACAGTTCGATGGTGACGATACCATCGCAGGCATCATCCAGATAGCCCCGTGCCGGTTGCGGATCGTCGTAATAGTTGAAGTAAGGCGCCTTGCCGTATGCTGCGTATAGTCCTTGCGACAGGGTGTTTAGGGTCGGCTGGTCGTCTCTGTACTTACCATTCCATGTTCCTTTCTCGCTGTCATAAACAATCCGCTCGTCTGGAATATCAACATCTGAATAGGCCGGCCCTCCCATCTCCTGGGGAATTTCCACATTGGGGTGTTTCGGCAGTGGCGTACTCCCATACACCCAGCCATTGGCGGGAGTAAACCGCAGGCGAATTTCAGGGAATGCGGTATTGGGTTTGATAAACTGTATGGTGCCGAAGGGAATGTGCTTGCGCTTGCCTTTACTATCTTTGACGAAGTGTTTGCTAACACCCTTAAGAGGATAAAGCTGGTGGTCTTCGACATCACTTAAGTGAGCAAGGATTTTGTCTTTCTCTTTCTGAGTGCGGCGCCAGACTTTCAGATTGCCTGCGGCAATGTGCCAGCGCACCCGCAATCCCGCGGCTTGTAACATATCTGTGGTGAGCGGCACTAGTTCGGTTTCGCCTTTAGCACTGCTTACACTGGCAAAGACTTCCAGAAATGGCGCTACCGGGCGAATTTTGTTGCCACTTTTAAATTTCGGCGGCGTATCTGCAGGTGGTCGGGTGCCGGTTATTTCACCACTTTTCGTATCCACGATAAAGGTTTCGGCCTGGGTAATACGGCGAAATCCCAACGGGGCTTTCGGGTCAGTTTCGACCTCGTAATTGTCGAGCGGCTCTTTGGCTGAACCGAGGCGACCAATGGCCAGTGAGGGCAGGATACGAATGTCTTCAATAGTCGGTGTGTTTTTCTGAGTATGCTTTTTCATACGATGTGTGATCCCTTCCCCATTATTGTTCAAGACTGCTAGCCACACGAGCGGCATCCAATACGGTTTCCAGCCACTTCTGGCACTCCCGGTCTGCATTAGCCATCGTTGCCAGATACTTCTGTTCCTGTGTCGAGAGCGTATCGCAGGCATGGTGGATATCAGCACGTACATTTTCGCAGGCATCCAGAATATCCCGGTACTGCAACCAACAACTGACGGCGTTTTCAGGCAACTCTAGTGTGTAGGGCATCTGAAAAGCCGGACCTGCGGGCTTAAAGGGTTTACCCGGTTCATCCAGCGGCGACCGCACCAGAATCTCCGATAGTGCTTTCAGGTTATACATTTCACCAAAGGCTCGATGGGTCAAAGCCTGGTAGGTCCCAGGCCCCTTATTGGGATTAGTGCCACGGGCGAGACGGAATGTGTGAGTCAGGTAAGTCAGCAACAGACGGTAGCGAAGATCAAACAACGAAGCCCACAGACAGGTCAGCGGATTTTTAATCGTTGTAGTGCGCGCAGCCATATCACCGTTTTGACGTTTCAGCTTGTCCATCGTGGTGGGATTAATGGGTAAGTCCCTTGCGGGCTGCGCCTTTTGATCCTTCGGCTGCCCTTTGCTGTTTTCCGGAAAATGCTGGCTAAACTCATTATAAATATGTAGAAACCGTGCAAAATGAGACTGCTCAACGGTGGAGTGTGCGGCCTCGCCCTGTTCGGCCACTTGGGTCAGGGCGTTAATCACATCGTCACGGGTCGCAACCGGTACGACGATCACATCCGCCGTCGTTGGACAGGTACGGACTTTCTGCGGCTTAGCATTATCAGGACTTAACTCGCCCTGTGCATCCTCACCTGACACCTGACCGTGATTACGGCCCCAGGCAGCCCAAGACGCTTGCTGGGCGAAAGTCTCTGGGTGAAAGTCGTCATCGGAAATACGGTTTGGGTCTTTAATGATTTCCAACACCACTTTAAATAACGCGGCTACCGACTTTACATCAGGGCGTGGTGGTATCTTGCCTTGCAGCACCCGTTTCATAATGGCGGTTTTATGAGAGCTTATGGCACTTTTCAATGCGCTGGAAGGTGGCTCGGCTTCACCCCAGCCCAATGGCGCTTCGGTATAAACATACTTGGCCAATGAATCTAGCGTGAGTGGTTCCAACTCAAATGGAAATGGATAAAAATCATGATCCCAAGGGTAATCTTCACGTTCCAGACTCACCGCCCCCCCTAGACAGGTTATGACGTTCTGCACCGTGATCAAGTGCCCCATCTCCTCCTTAGCGATGCTCAGAATGGTCTGTTGCCATTTTCGCACCATCGCACGCTTGTCCGCCGGAACCTGTTCGCCCCCCAATGAGTATGCGGCATAGAGATACTGCACCATGAGTCCATGTTCAATTCCTGCATCGATTTTCAGCAACATCAACAGATAATCGCGCCAGGTAAAATCAGCGGGCTTACCCAGGTTAAGGGGAAGCGTTTCTTCGCTGGCAGCGGGGAAGCTGCACATATGTTTAGTGAATTTCAATTGCATTCAATACTCCTTTAAATGCGTTGCCGGCTATTACGGGAGACCCTATTTCCAGAGACAATATTTTGGGAAGGCGATCAAGGGGCTCGCCGATTTAGTCAGAGTGCCCCTAGTAGGCAAGGCAGGTGTCATCTTTATAGGTTGCTCTTATAGACTATCAAAGTTACCGTTAACCAACGATGCTAGCGCAGACATTCTGCCAACTATTTCTTTGGCAAGAACACCCATTTACCGCTATCGTTATAACGTTATAGGTGACCGGTATCGGTCAAACCGTTAAAGATAACCCTAGAAGACTATCAGAGATTGGGCAAGAAATTGGCATATCTTCCACAGGCGATTGATTCGCCACAGAAAGTCAGCGACCAAACAGAAATCTGCGTAGTCGGTGGAGGACCAGCAGGCGCGACCATTGCACGCCGATTAGCCTTACTTGGACATCAGGTGTGTCTGGTTGAAAAGGCGACGTTTCCCCGCCGTCATATAGGAGAGTCACTCCCACCTGGCATATAGCCCATTTTGGTTGGGCTGGGCTTGCGACAACAAGTGGAGCAGGCAGGATTTCTACGGGCCAATCAGGCCATCATTAAATGGAGCACAACGACGGAGAGTCACCAAAACCGGCCGGGAGAACCAGGGTTTCAGGTTGACCGAGGACGTTTCGACGAATTACTACTGAATGCCGCCCGAGAGGCGGGCGTGCAAGTATGGCAACCGGCCACAGTGAGCAACCCCGTTAACCCCCCTACGGGAGGCTGGCTCCTGAATATCAACGAAAACGGCAACCACCGCACACTTAAAGCATGTTTTCTGGTGGATGCCAGTGGCAGAAACGGCCTGTTGCCAGGCAAAAAGCAACGCTATTCCGAAGCCACATTAGCACTCTATGGCTATTGGCAAGATGCAGCATTTGATGGACCGGAGACACGAGTAGAAGCCGCAGCTAACGCCTGGTACTGGGGTGCGCCCTTGCCGGACAACACGTTCAACGCTTGCGTATTTATAGATCCTAAAGACTACCCTTCTCACTCCCCTGAAGCACAGCGTGACGTTTATCGGCAACACCTGGCGGCGTCCACGCTGCTAAGCCCTTGCCTGCAAGGAACACTCATTACCCCCGTCATGGCCTGTAATGCCAGCGGCTATTTCTGTGAACACTCCGTTGGAGACAATTATATCCGAGTGGGTGATGCGGCATTTTCGATTGACCCATTGTCATCACAGGGGGTACAAACCGCCATGAGTGGTGCGCTGCAAGCGAGCATTGTGGTGCACACATTGCTCTGCAGTCCGGCCAATCGAGCGGCAGCACAACAGTTTTATACGGCACGTCAGACTGAAACCGTTGCACGAAATCGTCGCTGGGCGGGGCGATTTTACGCCGAACAGGATCTATACCCCGCCAGCCCGTTCTGGCAAAAACGCGCGAACCATAACCCGTTTGACGATCCCCCTGCACCGTCTATTGCATCAGATATGCAACCTGCAACCATGGCGCAGGATGATCAAATGCAGCTTTCAAAACACGCCTCCATTGTCTCAATGCCTGTGATCAAAGGAGACTGGATTGTCGATCAGCCAGCGTTAACCCACCCCATGCTAGAGCGCCCGGTGGCATTTCTAGGCAATCAGGAAGTATTACCACTCCTGGCGTCCATCACTCGGGGAGATACAATCGCCATGATTCTGGAAAAATGGGCCCACTTCCTACCTCCTGGCCTCGGCATTAAAGCACTGCACTGGCTATGGACGCAGCAAATACTGGTTAGTATCAGGGAAAATAATGTTGGAGAAGATAAGGTATTCTAGTGCTAAGGTTTATTGGTGATTGGCGATTACAGGTGGGGCAAAGTTAAAAGCGGGCCAAAAGGCCCGCATAGAATCAGCGATGAGTACTATTGCAAGTACTGTCGATGATATGCTCGATAGCACTACCGCGCATTAATATACGCTTTCTCTGAGATCTCATGGTACTGAATGACACTGTCACGGAACGCCTTATAGGAGTCATACACCTTGGCGATAGCAGGGTCTTTATCAGCCATTTCCTTAACAGCCTCTTCCGAGATAACCTTGAGTTTTTCCAATACTTCCGTAGGGTATTGGCGAATTTCAACGTTATGTTTTGTGGTCAACTCAACCAACGCCGAATTATTGCGGGCAGTGTACTCGTCCAGCATATCCTGATTGGCGACACGTGCAGCGTTTTCGACAATCGCCTGCAAGTCAGCCGGCAGTTTCTCAAAGGCTTTTTTATTGACCGATAGTTCGAGGGCCGTACCCGGCTCGTGCCAGCCTGGGAAGTAGTAATATTTAGCCGCTTTGTGCAGACCAAATGCCAGATCATTATAGGGGCCAACCCACTCAGTGGCGTCAATCGTGCCAGTTTGCAGCGCCGTAAAGATTTCACCGCCTGGCAAGTTCACAGGGGTTCCGCCAGCGCGCTGTAACACTTCACCACCTAATCCGGGGATACGCATCTTCAGCCCTTTCAGGTCATCAAGGGTGTTGATCTCTTTATTGAACCACCCCCCCATCTGAACGCCGGTGTTACCACCCGCGAAGGGAATCACACCAAAGGGCTCATAGATCTCACGCCAAAGCTCCAAGCCGCCGCCATAGTGCACCCAACCATTGAACTCCTGAGCGTTCAGGCCAAAAGGAACCGTTGAAAAGAACTGGGCCGCAGGGATTTTGCCCTTCCAGTAGTAAGCCGCGCTGTGTCCCACTTCGGCAGTCCCTTGAGAGACTGCGTCAAACACCTCCAGTGGTGGTACTAATTCGCCGCCGCCATACACTTTAACCGTGAGACGGCCATTACTCATACGGTTTACTTCTTTAGCAAAACGCTCAGGCGCCTCCCCCAACCCTGGGAAGTTTTTAGGCCATGAGGTGACCAGTTTCCACTGAATTTTTTCCTGAGCGGGCGCTGCAGCTTGTCCACTCTGCTCGCTACCAGCTTTGTCAGAGGGTGAACAGGCCGATAGCATCGCCCCCATCACACTCGCACCCACAACGGTTATAAAATTACGTCTTTTCATTGTTTCTCCTCTTTATGATTATTATTTATCCAGTTTGCTAGTTTGCTAGTTTGCTAGTTTGCTAGTTTGCTAGTTTGCTAGTTTGCTAGTCAGATTAACCTCTAGCTCTTAGAAACATCAAACGGCTTCAAGCTTAGCATATGACAATACCAACCACTTGCTACCTTCGCTATTAAAGTTGACCTGAATTCTTGCATGAGGGCCCTGCCCTTCATAATTGAGCACGGTCCCCTCTCCAAAGATCGGGTGGCTCACCAGTTGGCCGAGTTGAAAGGCCATTTCGCTCTGCCCGGCACCACTCCATTGATCGCCCCCTCCACGCTGGAAACTGACCGGACGGCTGACGGTGTTTTTTAACCGTACCTCTTGTATTAACGAGGCGGGAATTTCGCGAATAAACGGCGAAATGGCGTGGTATTTATCCTGCCCATAAAGGCGTCGGGTTTCGGCATGGGTCATCACCAGCTTTTCCATCGCCCGTGTGATTCCCACGTAACAGAGTCGTCGCTCTTCCTCGATACGCCCTGGCTCTTCCAGTGCCATGCTGTGAGGAAAGAGCCCCTCCTCCATTCCCACCATAAACACCAGCGGGTATTCCAGCCCCTTTGCCGAGTGCAGTGTCATCATCTGTACGCTATCTTCGTGCTCTTCTGCCTGGTTTTCACCGGCATCTAACGCGGCCTGGGTAATAAATTCGGTCAGGGGCTCCAGCTCATCATCTTCTGTTTCGAAGTCCCGTGTCGCATTAATCAGCTCGTTCAGGTTCTCGACTCTCGCCTGGCCCTTCTCTCCCTTTTCACTGCCGTGATAGTCTTTTAACGCGGTGTCGCAAATCACTTTCTCGACCAGGGTATGCAGTGGCAGTTCACGCGCGCCATCTGCCAGTAGCTCTATAATATCGATAAATTTCTGTACTGCATTGGCCGCCCGCCCCTTGAGGCTACCCAAGGCAATCATTTCATTACAGGCCTGCCACAGAGACACCGACTCCAGGCGGGCATGCTCTCTCAGGTCGGCGATGGTTTTATTGCCAATCCCCCGTGGCGGCACATTGATAACCCGCTCAACGGCGGCATCATCATGACGGTAGTAAACCAGACGAAGATAAGCCAGCGCATTACGAATTTCCATACGATCATAAAACCGTAAGCCTCCATATACCCGGTAGGGGATCGACTGGCGCATAAACGCCTCTTCAATAACCCGAGACTGGGCATTGGAGCGATATAAGATGGCTACATCAGCGCGCTGATTGCCTTTTCTCACCCAGTCCTGAATACAATCGGCAACGTAGTTGGCCTCGTCCTGCTCATTGAAAGCGGCATACAGGTCAATCGGCTCGCCTTCATTCTCTTCAGTCCAGAGCTGCTTACCCAGCCGACTGCCATTATTGGCGATGAGCCCGTTGGCCGCACCGAGAATGGTGCTGGTAGAGCGATAGTTGCGCTCCAATTTCACCAGCATTGAGTCAGCACTATCATTCTGGAACTGTTGAATGTTCTCTATTTTGGCGCCCCGCCAGCCGTATATCGACTGGTCATCGTCCCCCACCACCGTTAACGGTATGCGATTACCAGCCAGTACCCGTAACCAGGCATATTGTATGGTGTTGGTATCCTGAAACTCGTCCACCAATATGTGCCTGAAGCGGTCTTGGTAGTGAGCCAGCAATTGCGGATTGTTCAGCCATATCTCGTGAGAGCGTAACAGTAATTCACCAAAATCCACCATGCCAGAGCGTTGGCAAAGCGCTTCATAAGCCCCATATACTTTAGTCATGGTGCGCATGAACAGGTCACTGCTCTCTTCCATATATTCGGCACGAATGCCTTCATCTTTTTTCGAGTTGATAAAAGATTGTGCCTGACGGGGCGGCCATTTTGTCTCATCCAGGTGCAGATCCCGCATCACCCGCTTCACAACTCTAAGCTGGTCATCGGAGTCGAGAATCTGAAAGTTTTCGGGTAGCCGCGCCTCACGCCAATGGGCTCTTAACAGGCGATGGGCGATGCCGTGAAATGTACCAAACCAAAGTCCTCGGGC